>CAYOGN010000203.1:0-15814 GCA_964403545.1 uncultured Gammaproteobacteria bacterium | reverse complement strand
ATAATGTACAGGGCGCGTCTGATGCTGGATTAATACCCATGATGCTACCCGATTACCAACTTGTTGATGTGGACAATTTGCGGGCCAAATTTGAGCTGGCCTGGGGTACCCGGCTGGATCCTGATCGTGGCCTTACGGTGGTAGAAATTATGCATGCCATTCACAACGATGAAATTTCAGGAATGTATATCATGGGCGAAAACCCGGCGATGTCAGACCCGGACGTGCAGCATGCGCGGGATGCATTGGCGAAACTGGATCACCTTGTGGTGCAGGATCTGTTTCTTACTGAAACTGCATTCTACGCTGATGTGATTCTGCCTGCATCGGCATGGCCGGAGAAGGACGGTACCGTCACCAATACCAACCGCCAGGTACAAATGGGTCGCGCAGCACTGGAGACTCCGGGTGACGCCCGTCAGGACTGGTGGATAACCCAGGAAATTGCCCGCCGACTGGATTTGCCCTGGGATTATCAACACCCCCGTGATGTATTTACCGAGATGGCCACGCTGATGCCTTCTCTGAACAATATCAGCTGGGACCGTTTGATGGCAGAAAGTGCAGTGACCTATCCGTGCGATGGAGCGGATAAGCCGGGCAACGAAATTGTTTTTGTTGATGGCTTTCCTACGGCGACAAAAAAAGGCAGACTGGTAGCTGCAGAGCTTGTTTCTCCTGATGAACTGCCGGACCAGGACTATCCTTTAATATTAACCACCGGCCGACAGCTGGAGCACTGGCATACCGGATCCATGACCCGTAGAAGCAATGTACTGGATCAGATAGAACCGGAAGCAGTGGTATCGCTATCGCCAGTAGTGATGCAGAAAATGAACATCAGGGGTGGCGACATGGTCAGGGTTTCAACTCGCCGGGGAATCATCGAATTGAAGGCGCGGGCGGATTCGGCAATACCTGAAGGGTTGGTGTTTATCCCTTTTTGCTATGCAGAAGCAGCAGCCAATACGTTAACCAATTCGGCACTTGATCCGGTGGGCAAGATTCCGGAATTCAAATTTTGCGCGGCCCGGATTGAAGCTGTCCAGTAAGTTGTAATGACAATCATCTGCAATGAATAAATTAAAATTGCAGATGATTGAGATAATATGGTTACGCAGAAGAATAATCGTAACGGAGTTCCTTTTCTCCATTCACCTGGGCGTGAAATGAGACAATAATGCGGTCACGTTCACCGTTATAGGGAAATACCATGTGTTTCAGGTGGGAAGGAAATATCACCAGCTTACCGTCCTCCGGATAAGAGTCAAAGGTATGGTCCTGGAGATAGAAGTTACCAAGATCACCATGACCGCCTGCCTGATATTCGGTATGGGGGCCATAAAATCTCGTGATGCCATTGGGCTGACCGTTGGCACCGATATCCTTCGCATGCCTGCTACTGTCACCAGACTGGACATAATAGACCCCGGACCAGGAGCAGTTTCCATGAACGTGGGTTTCGTGGAAACCGTACTGATTGCTGATCTGGAACCACATCCCGGTAAGTACGATATCAATTGCCTGATTTTTATCCCAGTATGGTTTGTTGACTTCCGCAGCTATTACAAAAACATTGTCCATAATAAATTTTTGTAAAGCGAGAATAGCAGGATTGTCGGTGCCGGCAGAAAAATTGTCAGGGCAGGCGTAAACCGGCCCCGGCGGTCCAGGATTTGTCTTGCGGTATTCCTCGAAATAGTCAATAAGAGCCGGATTGATTTGCTGATATTTGCCAAACTTTCGGCTGAGGAGGGTAATGGGCCAGAGTTGGTGCAGGTGCTGGCTCGATAGACTCGATGATTTCGCCACAGTCATTCATTCAGGTGGTTTTCAAGTGAGTCGTATTCTAATCCAATATCCGGGCGAGAGATAATTAAACATTATAGAAGTAAAAATAATACATCTTTATGATCTGGAGCTGTTCCTGTTACAGTCTACCGATTTATAATCTCTGGCCCAGTCTATGGAGTCACTCTACTTGAAACCTGTTGCAGAAATCGTATCCGGATCACCCAAATTACCGCCCCAGGCCCTTGAGGCAGAGCAATCGCTGCTGGGCGGGTTATTGCTCGACAATCGTCGCTGGGACGAGGTTAATGATGAGGTCGGCATGACTGATTTCTATAGCCAGAACCATCGTCTTATTTTCGGTGCTATCAGAAATCTGCAAGGCTCAAGCGATCCAGCTGACGTGATAACGGTTTCCGAGTGGCTGGAAAACAACGGGTCGCTGGACGACGCGGGTGGGCTTTCATATATTGGAACTCTGGCCAATAGTACACCAAGTACAGCAAATATCCTGACCTATGCAAAGATTGTCCGTGAGCGATCCATACTCAGGTCACTGATCGCCGCAGCCAATGAAATTTCTGATAGCGCCTATACGCCCGAAGGTAAAACACCGAGAGAAGTACTTGATAATGCGGAGAAACTGGTATTTGATATTTCCGAACGTGATGGCAGAAACCAGAAAGGATTTACCACCATTCAGGATTTGTTAACCCGTTCTATTAACCGGATCGAAGAATTATTTGAATCCAACGAAACGGTTACCGGTATCGCAACAGGCTTTACCGATCTTGATGAAATGACCTCCGGACTCCAACGTGGTGATCTTGTGGTGCTGGCGGGCCGACCATCCATGGGCAAGACATCGTTCGCCATGAATATTGCTGAATATGTCGCTCTCGAAAAAGGGTTGCCGGTTGCTATTTTCAGTATGGAGATGCCGGGAGAGCAATTGGCCATGCGCATGCTTTCTTCTATTGGCCGGATTAATTCAAACAAGGTACGCACAGGAAAACTGGGCGATGACGACTGGCCACGACTCAATTCTGCTGTAGGACTACTGGACAAGGCACCGTTATTTATTGACGATTCTGCGGGCCTCAATCCACTCGACCTGAGATCCCGGGCAAGAAGATTACTACGTGAGCATGAAGATTTCGGCCTCATCGTCATCGACTATCTGCAACTAATGCAGTCTTCGGGAAAGGAAGAGAACCGGGCCACAGAAATCTCCAATATGACGCGGGCGCTCAAGATGCTGGCCAAGGAACTCAATGTGCCAGTGATGATTTTATCACAGCTCAACAGAAGCCTCGAACAGCGCCCCAACAAACGCCCGATCATGTCCGATTTGCGAGAATCTGGCGCTATTGAGCAGGATGCAGACGTAATATTTTTTGTTTACCGGGATGAAGTCTACAATGAAGATACCGATCAAAAGGGTATTTCAGAAATTATCATTGGCAAGCAGCGTAACGGCCCCGTGGGTACGGTGCGCCTTACTTTTCGTGGTGAGTACACTCGCTTCGAAAATTTTGCCTCTGAAAGCTTTGGTCATTAGTACCCGGGCGCACAAGGTTTGACTACGACAACTTCCCTTTCCAGCGCTTCGACGCAGTTAACAAAATGGCGTGCCAGGGCTCTGATTGACCTTACCGCGTTACGTAATAATATTTCTGTAGCGAAGCGTTTTGCAGATAAATCAATTGTTTATGCAGTTGTTAAAGCCAATGCATACGGTCATGGAGTGGAGCATATAGC
Organism: uncultured Gammaproteobacteria bacterium; assembly: GCA_964403545.1. GTDB lineage: Bacteria > Pseudomonadota > Gammaproteobacteria > Arenicellales > Poriferihabitantaceae > VYFG01. Next base: position 12,262 of record CAYOGN010000203.1, on the reverse strand, counting down.
GCCAGTTTTGCAGCACCAGGTAGATGGGCTGGCGGTCGCAACCCTTGACGAAGGCGTGGCCTGCCGTGCTTACGCGCCATCTGCTCCCCTGATCGTATTGTCAGAGTTCAATGATCCTGATCAATTACCCGTATTTGATCAATACAATTTGCAAATTGTAATTCATCATTCTGCTCAGATAGCCTGGTTGCAACAATATCGCGGAAACAAATTGCGTTGCTGGTTGAAAATTGATAGCGGGATGAATCGACTGGGAGTAGCGCCAAATGAAGTGGCCAGCGTTGTCCCGGTTCTTGAGCAGTGTGAAAATATCGAATTATCAGGATTCTTTTCCCATCTTGCGAGTGCTGATAATCCTGAAGACCCGAAAACCGGGCAGCAACTCCACAGATTTCTGGATTGTGTGGGATCATTTGATGGTTTGAAAAGTATCGCAAATTCAGCCGGATTAGTGAACTGGCCGACAACTCATCTCGACCTGGTCCGCCCAGGTCTGTTGATGTTTGGAGCGAGTCCGGTGGTGCAAAAAAACGCTCATCAGCTAGAACTGGAACCCGTTATGAGCTTTGAAACCAGACTGATTTCAGTAAAGCAGATCGGCCAGGGACAGGGAGTGGGATATGGTGCAAGTTGGTCTGCCACCCGTCCGACCCGAATCGGAATTGCCGGGTCTGGTTATGCTGATGGTTATCCGCGGTCCGTCAGTAACCGGGGTTTTGTGATGATAAATGGCAACAGGGCACCCATTGTCGGCCAGATATCAATGGATATGATGACTCTGGATCTGTCTGCGTGTCCTGATTCCCGGGTGGGAGATACGGTCCAGTTATGGGGGCCTCAGTTGCCCGTTGAAACCGTTGCCCGGTGGGCCGATACGATTCCCTACGAATTGCTTTGCCGGGTTTCCTCCAGAGTCCCGAGAGTGTCGATCAATTGAAGCTTCCTCAAGTACCAAAATATTCGAGCACGAAATTAAATGGCCAAACCTTCCGCTAAAACAAGGATAATTTATCACTGTCGGGAATGTGGTGCAGAAAGCGCCAAATGGGCGGGACAGTGCCCGGATTGCGGGCAGTGGAACAGCCTCACCGAATCCACCGCTACTGTGAGTGAAGGGATAAATCGCTTTGCAGGATTCGCTCCTGCATCTACCGTTCAGACATTGAATGAGGTGGATATTTCAGAAGTGTCACGGTTATCCAGTGGCAGTGCAGAATTCGACCGGGTATTGGGAGGTGGCTTTGTCCCGGGTTCCATCGTATTGATTGGTGGAGATCCCGGGATTGGCAAGTCGACCCTGTTATTGCAGTATCTGTCGGCCATTAGTCGCGATAAACCGGTACTCTATGTAAGCGGCGAAGAATCGGCAGAACAGATTGCATTACGTGCCAGGCGACTCGGATTACCGGGAGATAATCTGCAGGTGATGGCAGAGAACAGACTGGAATCGGTGCTGGATTTTGCCATTCGACAGCCCTCTGCGGTACTTGTGGCTGATTCTATCCAGACCTTTTACAGCGATGCGCTGACTGCTGCACCCGGAAGTGTATCCCAGGTTCGTGAATGTGCTGCACGGTTGGTACGATTTGCCAAGCAAAGTGGTTCAACGGTGATTCTGGTGGGCCATGTGACCAAGGAAGGAGCCCTGGCGGGTCCCAAGATCCTTGAGCATATGGTTGATAGTGTGCTGTATTTTGAAGGTGATCGCTCTAACAGTTTTCGCTTGATCAGGGCGATCAAAAACAGGTTTGGCGCGGTCAATGAAATCGGTGTATTCGCCATGACGGAGCAGGGGCTCAAAGACGTGACTAACCCTTCGGCGATGTTCGTCAGTCGTCACGGCGCCTCGCAACCTGGTAGTGTGGTGCTGGCAACCCAGGAGGGTACCCGTCCATTATTGGTTGAAGTACAGGCGCTGGTGGATGATTGTGCATCCTCCAGCCCGCGGCGATTATGCGTCGGCCTGGAACAGAATCGGCTCGCAATGTTGCTCGCTATTGTGCATCGCCATGCCGGTATTTCGCTGAATAGCTATGACGTTTTTGCAAACGTTGTAGGTGGCGTTAGAATCACCGAAACGGGTGCCGATCTGGCGTTGTTGATTGCGATACTTTCCAGTGTCAAGAACCGGGCCGCGGGAAATGATCTGGTAGTTTTTGGAGAGGTTGGTTTGTCTGGTGAGTTGAGACCCGTGCAACGTGGAATTGATCGATTAAAAGAAGCGGAGAAACTCGGCTTTAAACGGGCGCTGATACCGCAGGCGAATCGACCGAGTAAGTCCGCCGCCAAAGTACTCTCTGAACTTGAAATTATATCGGTGCGAAGAATTGAAGACGCATTGGCCATATTTGAGTTATGATCCGGCAATTTTTAACAATTCAAGGTAATACAACTATGGTTTTTAAAGCTCGTTCGGGAATTCTGATGATCGCTGCAATGGCAATTCTAAACACTGGTGATCTGATGGCGCAGGGGGTAGATCTCGATACCGACAAAAAGAGATACAGCTATGCTGTTGGGACAAAAATTGCCAGCCAGCTAGCGGAACAGTTTGGTAATCCCACAAGCGGTATTGACATGCGGGCACTGGTGGAGGGTATCAGCGATATCATTAATAATGCTGAAGTCAAAATGAGTGAGCAGGAGGCTACAGATACGATCGCTGTTCAACAGCAGGAACAAATGAATCATGCGCGAATGAAATCCGAATTAACGGTCATGAAAGGCAACGAATATCGTGAGGCCAATCGCGCCCTGGAAGGTGTTGTCGAAACCGAAAGTGGCGTGCAATACTCAGTCATCGAAAGCGGAGATCAGGGTGGCGAACTACCCACCGACCAGGACACCGTTGTGGTCCATTATCGGGGTACCCTGATCGACGGTACCGAATTTGACAGTTCATACGCCCGTGGAGAGCCCGCTACATTTCCGCTAAACGGTATCATCCCCGGTTGGATTGAGGTACTTCAGTTAATGCGTCCGGGAGACAAATGGTCGGTCGTCATTCCACCTGAACTGGCTTATGGTGAACGTGGCGCCGGGGCCCAAATTGGCCCCCAGGAAACGCTCGTATTTGAAATCGAATTGCTGGAGATAAAGTAACTCCGTTCCTGTCCACGGGTAACCACCGGGATTCAGCTTAAAGGGCACCTCTGTTAATTGTTGAACAGAGGCGCCCTAAATTCAACCAGGGTTCAGGCAACAGGAGTATTGTTGCGCCATGTCAAAACCAAATGCGGACAGGAACATGGGGAAAACCGATTGGTTTAATTCTGATCTGCCCCGGGCTGTTATATTTCCCGCAGCTCTGTTGTACCCATTCTCTAGTGTCGACCAGGGAGCATCTGATCAAATAAATGCTAGAATTAACTCCGCTGACAAAATGCCGGGTAAGTTGAGCAGAGTCTGTAATAAATATTTGATCCCCTTAATTACGTTGATCATGTTGCTTGAGGTTGGATCAGTGATGGCGCTGGATGCCAATGCACAGGGCACCAGTGCAGGCCAGGGAAACAAGCACATCAACAGTATCACGGTCAGCATAGATGATGTGGCGAGGATGATACGGCAAAACAATCAATGGCAAATTCTGGATGCAAGATCACGCCAGCGTGGTTCTGTTATACGTTACCGCTTCAAGTTGATCAGCAACAAGGGTGAAGTGAAAATAATTAACATAGATCCGGAAAAACCCAACCTGAGACGCCTGGAGCAATAAATTTCCTTTATCGACCTGTGAACTCTCATGCGAATACTGATTGTTGAAGACGAAAATACCTTACGTGGACAACTTGTAAGCAAGTTCAGAAAAAAAGGCTTCGCTGTGGACCAGGCTGCAGACGGTGAGGAAGCTTTGTTTTTCGCCAGGGAATATCCTCTGGATGTTGCGGTGATTGATATTGGTTTGCCAAAGCTTTCCGGAATCGAGGTGATTAAACGTTTACGTGCAGATGGAATCGAGTATCCTGTGTTGATTCTGACTGCGCGCTCGCATTGGCAGGAAAAGGTTGAAGGCCTCGATGCAGGCGCGGATGATTATCTGGCCAAGCCGTTTCATTTTGAAGAATTACACGCCAGGGTATCCGCCCTGATCAGGCGTTCAGCCGGTCAGTCCAGTCCGGTAATCGAGACCGGGAAAATACATATGGATACCCGATCCCAGGAAGTACTGGTGAATCAACAACGCCTCGACCTTACTGCGTTTGAGTACAAGTTGCTGCTGTACCTGATGATGAACCGGGGTAAAGTGGTGTCGAAAATGGAGTTAACAGAGCATCTTTACGACGAGGATGCAGATCGTGACAGCAATGTTATAGAGGTTTTCGTAGGTCGATTGCGAAAGAAACTGGATCCCGATGGTTCGCTCAGCCCTATTGAAACATTACGTGGCCGCGGTTACAGATTTCTGGCTGCTGATTGAGTACTCTGTCATTAAGAAAACGGCTGCTGATTGTTGCCGCTCTGATTCTGATCACATTTCTTGGCCTGGCTGGAGTTGCCCTTGATCGTGCATTTGTCAGCAGTGCGCGAGTATCTCTTAAAAATCAGCTTAGAACCCAGACCTTTGCCTTGCTCTCGGTACTGGAAGTGGAACCTGGCGGCGCCATCGTGTTACCCAGACAATTGCCGGAAGCCAGATTACTGGTACCAAATTCGGGTTTGTTTGCAATAATTCTTAACCACAGAAGTGAAGTGATCTGGCAATCAGAATCCTCTCTGGGGGTAGAGCTTGACGGGTTGAACAGGGGATTGCGTGGCTCCGAATCCTTTGTCCAGCAGGGAGAATCACTATCGAGCCCGTTTCTCTATAGTTTTTCTGTTTCCTGGGAGACGGAAGATAGCTACAAGCATGAGTTTACTCTGGTAATGATCGAAGCGAGCGATCATTTTGTTGCTTTTGTCAAAGAACACCGGCGCAAGATTATTCTCTGGTTAGGACTGGCTGGTGTAATTCTCCTCGCAATGCAAATGCTGGCACTCAACTGGAGCCTGTCACCCCTGGTAAGGGTAAGCAATGAACTTGATATGATTGAGCACGCCAGGCAAGATCGAATTATGGGTATCTATCCCCGGGAAATTGCTCAGCTGAGTAAACGAATAAACCAGTTTATCGGTAATGAACGAAAAAATCTGACCCGTTATCGCAATACTCTGGGAGATTTGGCACATAGCCTGAAAACGCCTCTCGCGGTGTTGAAGGGGCTGGCTGAATCTGATCAGCAGATCGATCCAGTGGAACTCACGGGTTATGTTGATCGAATGAGTAATATTGTGGAATACCAGTTAAAACGCGCGGCTTCTTCAAGAATTTCTCTGATCCACAACAAGATTTCCATTGCTGAAGTACTGCTTCGCATTGAAGAATCCCTGAACAAAGTATATGCCGACAAACACATCCATTGTTCAGGAACGGTCGATCCTGAAGCGGTATTTTATGGTGATGAGTTCGATTTGTATGAATTGCTCGGCAATATTATGGACAATGCGTATAAATGGGCAGCCACCAGAATCGCCTACCGGACTACACCCTTGTCATCAGACGCGGGATCCATTGCAGGTGTAAAAATCATTGTTGAGGATGATGGCCCCGGAGTTATCGATGAAATCCGCGAACTCGTGCTGCAACGTGGAGTACGTGCTGATCAGCAAGTGGATGGCCAGGGAATCGGACTCGCTGTCAGCAGAGAAATTATCGAACGTTACGACGGAGAACTCGATATAGGAACAAGTTCTTTTGGCGGCGCGGCGATCATCATAAAATTACCACCCGCCCTGGAGGTGTAATATTGATCTGTTCAATATATCGCAATCGTAGTGTGTTGGACCACCAGGGATTACTCGGCAAATACCAGAACTATGGAAATATTATCCGGTGCGCCATTTGCCACGCAGGCTCTGATCAGGGTATCGATACACAGTTCGGGTTCGTGGGAACGAAGGGTCATAATGGTAGAAATATCGCTATCATCCACAGCACCACTGAGTCCATCAGAACACAGTAGAAAAATATCTTTTGATCTGGTTTCAACGGAAAATAGATCAGGTTCACAGTGTGCTTCTATGCCCAGAGCCTTTTTCAGAACGTGATGACTGTACGCCGGGATGTGTCCACCGGGACTGTCCTGCATCAGGTCGGTTGCCAATGTGTGGTCTTCAGTAAGCTGGACCAGTTCACCATTGCTGAATCGGTAACAGCGAGAATCACCAACATGACCGATATGCATCAGATTTTCATCGAAACAGGTGGCGACTAGTGTCGTACCCATGCCTTCCATATGCGCCAGCTTGCGGCCGGCGGTATACACTTCATTATTCGCAGTACTGATGGCTTCTTCCAGGATATTCCCGATGTCAGGTGAATGATGGTCTTCTCCAATCAAAAGCTGTTCTTCGAAAGATCGGCAAAATGCATTCACCGCCATTCGACTCGCTATTTCACCTGCTTTGTGACCACCCATACCATCGGCGACCAGAGAAATATTCAGTTCCGGCAGGATGCGAACACTATCTTCGTTAACCGGGCGTATACTACCCACATCAGTGGCTGCAATCATTTTGTATTGCAACGATTAAATACCCCGTATCAATTCGTTGATTCCTACCTTGCTGCGCGTCTTTTCATCCACTTTCTTGACAATGACTGCACAATACAGGCTATGGGACCCATCGCTGGATGGAATTGAGCCGGAAACCACTACAGATAACGGTGGAATTTTGCCGTAACTGATTTCACCCGTTTCCCGGTCCAGGATACGCGTACTTTGACCGATAAACACCCCCATGGAAATTACTGCGCCAGCACCAACAATAACGCCTTCGACTACTTCACTCCGGGCGCCAATAAAGCAGTTGTCTTCAATAATCGTTGGCGCCGCCTGAAGGGGCTCCAGTACGCCGCCAATACCGACGCCGCCTGATAAATGTACATTTTTACCGATTTGCGCACAGGAACCCACCGTAGCCCAGGTATCCACCATGGTCCCTTGATCCACGTAAGCACCAATATTGACATAACTCGGCATCAATACCACATCAGGTCCTATGTAACTACCCCGGCGGACCGTGGCAGGGGGGACTACTCGATATCCACCGCGGTCGAAATCTTCGCTGGTATAGTCGGTAAATTTCAGCCCAACCTTGTCGTAATAACTGGTAAATCCACTCCGTACGGTCCGATTTTCTTCAATTCTGAATGAGAGCAATACTGCTTTTTTTAGCCACTCATTGACCTGCCAGCCCTGATCTACCGGTTCTGCCACCCGTAATTTTCCATCATCGAGAAGAGCAATAGCCTCATTGACAGCATCCCGTACTTCGGCTCTGACATTCTGGGGCTTTATATCTGCACGGTGATCCCACGCCTCGTTTATAACTGTCGCTAATTGTTGCATATTTGAATGTAATGAATCAGGTTGGATAATTAAAGTGAATTCTTAAGATTTCAGACGCCAGATTGGATGGATTATAGTTCAAGATTGCAGCATCTGGCGGATCAAAAATTAATTCCGGTAGCCTTAAACACGATCAAATTTGTGGCAAGATATTTAAATTGACTGACAATTGGGTTATTCTTCACGGTTCCGCCCGATTAACCGGGCGTATAAATAGTCGGCAATTCGGGTCCAATGGCCCCTTGCAGCAACATACAATCAATTTCGGACAGAGTAAACGCTATGCAGGATCATTTTGCGATAACGATATCTGACGGCTACAGGTCGCGTTATTACTCTGTAAAAAAAGCGTTCAAACGCAATTTGATTCTTGGAACGTGTGCTTTCTTTCTGGTTCTTGCCGCTTCCATGGGGGTTAATTATCTATTGTATGGAGAAGGGCAAACCCTGAGTCAGTTGAATAGCCAGTTAGATAAAGAATTGATACGCTTTGACAGTGAGAACTCCAATCTTAATAAAATTATTAATAAAGACAAACAAGTTATTGAAAACATTAGTGAAGAACTTGTTCAGATAGAAAAGATTAGTGGTGTAGACTCCGGCGACCAGGTGCTTGAAATAGAAGAACGGATGCGCATGATTGCTGATTTTTACGGCCAGAAAGAAATTGAGTTTTCGCAGATAGGTAATCGGGTACAGAAAATCGAGGGGCTAATTGGACTCTCCGGAGAAAGCAAGGAACATGAAAATCTTGTGGCCAGAGTGGAATTTGCCAGTTTAACCGCCAGTCATGAAAAAATTCTCCACGACAGTATTCCAAACGGATTTCCTACTGATGTAGAAATCGTCACCAGCAAGTTTGGTGATCGAATACACCCGATTTCAAAAATCAAGTCTTTCCATAAAGGGGTAGATTTGCGTTCCAAAGTCAAGGATAAGATCGTGGTCACGGCAGATGGCATTGTCAGCAAAGCAAATTATTCGGAACTTAGCGGAAAGAGGCTGGTGGTGCAGCATAATTTCGGATTTGAAACTCGTTATTCACATCTCGACGGAATGCTGGTAGAAGCAGGCGATGTGGTTCACAGAGGAGACCTGATTGGTTACTCGGGCAATACAGGGCGTAGTGATGCGCCGCATTTACACTATGAGATACGATATCTCGGAAAATCTATCGACCCATACCAGTTCCTGAATTGGGAATTTGGTTCACATGAAATTTTCAATAAAGTCACGGGAATAAAATGGCCATCTTTAATAAGTCTGATCAACAAACAGATTACGCATCAAACATTACAACTATCGCAGCTGGAACCCATATCGTCGGTAAGATAGACATAGAATGCAATTTGAATATTGATGGTGAGCTGGAGGGCGAAGTCAATTCGAAAAGTATCGTCAAGGTTGGTAAATCAGGCCTCTTGAAGAGCAATTTAAAGGCGGAAAAACTGATTGTGACCGGCCGCTTCGTGGGCACGGCGGACTGTGAAAGTATTGAATTGATCTCTGGTGGTGAGGCTGAAGGCAAACTGATATCGTCCGGGCTCGTGATCGATTCCAGTAGTTCCTTTCAGGGAGAGAGCATTCGCCGTAAATCTGGCGAAAGCAGGAAAAAAGTACTGGATTTCACGACTGATACCGCAGTCAAGCTGGAAGAGAAAAGTAACTGACACAATACCGTGAACCTGAATCCCTGCGTCAGGAGCTGAATCAGGGATATCTTTCCGCAAGTTCACAGAATCAGCGTTTCTGGTTTCCTTGCCCGGTGCTGAATTTCACTCCACTTCTTGATCGATTGAAAGAACAACTGAAGGACTGCCATCGGTGGCGGTCGCCACAGGGTCACTGGTAAAATCACCGGATTGAGGCAGCGGATTACCGCTTTTCGATACTCTGGCAGTGACCACTACCTGATCAACACTGCTGATATTTTTTCCGGGCATCATAGACATTGTATCGTCGAGCTGTAGTTTTACCGGCAGTTCGTTGACCGTAAGCCGGGAAACCGCAAGAGGGAAGGGTGGCCCCTTGGGTGCTTTGGCGAATACAAATACCGTCTCGCTACCACTAAGTCGGTTTTTTAGCCCGGCATCCAGAGTGACAGACACATAAATGACGCCAGAGGATGTTACCGGGACAATTTCTGATGTCTCAACCGGAGTAGATTCTTTTTCGGTGGATACATCTTTTGTGCCCCCTCCTTCTGTAGTGCTGGACGCGGTCAGGGAGTCCTGTGAAGAGCGAATCTGACCGATTATGCTGTTTACCTGCCGTGTTGCCTCAACATCATTCTCAATTAATGGCAACAGTCCATTGAGGTTGTCCAGCGCTGCTTCATTTTCACCAATACTCATTAAGCCAATACCGGCAATCCATAGTGCGTTGCCCTGCTGAGGGTCCAGTGAGAGTGCACGTTGTATTCTTTCTGCAATTTCATCGGTGTACACATTGCCATTGACCATCAGGCTTGCATCGGCCCAGGCTGTCAGGACCGAAGGATCATCGTTAACCAATTGATTCAACCGCTCATATGCCTGCTCTGCCTTATCAAACTGACTCAATGACATATAGGTTCTGCCAGCGAGAGCCCAACCATCCGCGTTGTCTGGATTTTCCATCAGGCTCTGCTCCAGTCGAACAATCAGGGTATCCAGACTGGCAGCAGACTGGCTCTGATTTTGCGGCGGAGCAGAAACCACTTCTCGATTATTTTCCTGAACGTTATTCCATTGGCTATTGCCGAGCAGGCTATACAGCACAATGGCAGCAACGGGTATTCCGATTATTACCGAAATTCCACTGCGAATACCGGCCGAACGGAAACCACTCAAGTTATAGTCTGGGCCCTGGAGATCATCCAGTAGCGTAGCTTCCAGTTCCAGCTGGTTTTCAGGGTCCAGATTTTCCTGTGCGGTTAACTCGGCCAATCGTTGTTTGGCGATTTCCAGGTTCTCCTTTTCCAGATCGACCTGGTTCAATTCTCCAGGATTAAATAATACAGGACCCAGAATCCACAAGGTGATGGCTACCAGCGCACTGGCAGAAAGTAAAAAAATTAACATTATGCGATTTTGTCTGCAGAGTGTGATTCCGAAGACTTCGCTTCGGGTTCCGATCCCATGAGGTCATGTGCCTTTGTGAGCTCGGCTTCGCTGAATACTTTGGTATCCGGAGCTTTCCGGTTTCTTGACCAGAACAAAAATCCCAGTGCAGCGATAAACAGGATCAGGGGAGAAAACCACAGGATATAGGTTTTTTTATTTACCGGCGGTCGATAAAGTACAAATTCACCGTAACGGGAAACCATATAGTCTACAATCTCCTGCCGGGATTTCCCCTGCTCAACCATTTCCCGGGTTTTGCGGCGTAAATCTTTCGCCAGTTCGGCATTTGAATCCGCAAGATTCTGATTCTGACAAACCAGGCAACGCAGTTCCTGAATTAATTCCCGGTATAAATTTCCCTGCTGACGGTCTTCAAACTGTAAAACTTCTACCGCTGCTTCGGCTTCTGAGGGGATAATAATTGACCCGGCAAAGCCCGAGATCATTACAATGGGGGCCAATAAAAAGGGCAGCACAAGGTCCAGCTTTGCAGGTTCTGAACTACATTTAAAAACCGCCCGGAACAACAACTTTAGTAATTTCAATTTATTTCCTTCTCTAGCAGCCTGACAATGGGAAGCAGTTTATCAACTGCATCTTCTCTGGAAACCGGCCCTATATGTTTATATCGAATCGTCCCCAAATGATCGATCACAAAGGTTTCTGGTACCCCATAAACACCATAATCAATACCTGCATCGCCTTTTTGATCAAATGCACTGACCAGATAAGGATTGCCAAATTCAGCCAGCCACTGTTTTGCATCGATCCGTGTGTCCTTGTAATTTAATCCAACGATATCAATTTCCCGCGCCAGCTCAGTGATTACAGGATGTTCCTGACGACAGGCAGCGCACCAGGATGCCCATACATTTAGCAGCCAGACCTTACCCGCCAGACTCTCATTAGTAACCCGATTATGTTCATCAAACAACTGACTCAAATCAAACGCCGGTGCAGGTTTGTCGATCAGAGTCGATGGAATTTCCCGTGGATTTAGATCAAGGCCTTTCCACAGGAATATCATCAAACCGGCAAACAGCACCAGTGGCAGTAAAAATCGGCTCACGCAGTCTGGCCCAGCACACCTTCGGGCAGTTGCACTTTTTGTCGGTGACGATAACGGCGATCACTGGCGGCTATCAGGCCACCCAGCCCCATCATGAGTGCGCCAAGCCAGATCCAGCGAATAAATGGTTTGAGATAGATTCGAACCGCCCAGCTACCCTTATCATCCAGTGGTTCACCCAGCGCAATGTACAGATCCCGGGTGAATCCGGCATCAATTGCTGCTTCGGTCATCGGATTTTGTTGCACCAGGTAGGTTCGTTTCTCCGGATTCATGATTGCCACTAATTTGCCGTCTACCAGAATGTTAAAATGGCCTCTGAGAGCCTGGTAATTGGGGCCTTCAATATTTTTAATACCGATAAACTCAACCTGATATCCAGCGACCTGAAACTGTTCTCCTGGTCCCATCCGGATGTCTTTTTCAATACTGAATCCCTTTACCATCGCGACCCCGACAACGAAGAATCCAATACCGATATGGGCAAGGGTCATCCCGTAAATTGCTCGCGGAGTACTGGCTAAAGCGCTCAACCGCTGACCCTTTCGAGTACGATTGAGCAGGGCCCATACACTGAGCAGAATGATCCAGCTACCGAGGGAGACACCAAGGGCGGCGGTTATTGAGTAATGCTGCATAGCCAGCGGAGCCGCGAGGCCTATAGCCAATGCAGGAAGTGCTATTAAAGCGCTATAGCG
>CAYOGN010000202.1:0-13146 GCA_964403545.1 uncultured Gammaproteobacteria bacterium | reverse complement strand
GTTATCACCCGAGCATTGACCCGGCGGATAATATTAAAGGACAAAACTGCCGTCGGTATCGAATATCAGCGCGGTGGTGAGGTGATTGAGGCCATGGCCAGGCGCGAAGTAATTCTCAGTGCGGGGTCTATAGGTTCACCTCATTTATTGCAGTTGTCGGGTATTGGGCCTGGAGAAATACTACAACAGGCGGGGATTGAAGTTCAGCATGATTTGCCCGGAGTCGGGGAGAATTTACAGGATCACCTGGAGTTCTATTTCCAGTTCCACTGCAAGCAACCCATTACGCTCAATGGGAAACTGGGTTTGTTCAGTAAATTTCTTATTGGTGCCCGCTGGCAGTTTTTCAAATCCGGTCTTGGCGCAACCAATCATTTTGAATCCTGTGGATTTATTCGCTCCAGAGCAGGACTCGCTGCACCGGATATTCAATACCATTTCTTGCCCGCAGCGATGCGTTACGATGGTAAGGCAGCCTTTGACGGTCATGGCTTTCAGCTTCATGTCGGGCATAACAAACCCTTGAGCCGGGGTCATATCCGAATCAGGAGCCCGAGGCCGGAAGATAAACCATCCATTCTGTTTAACTATCTCCAACACACCGATGACGTGGAAGGTTTTCGTCGCAGTGTGCATCTGTCCCGGGAGATTATCAATCAACCAGCCTTTGATCCATTTCGCGGTGATGAGATACAACCCGGAGCAGAAATCCAGTCTGACGAAAAGATTGACGCCTGGATCAGGCAATCGGTTGAAAGTGCTTATCACCCTTCCTGTAGCTGTAAAATGGGAACCGACTCAATGGCGGTAGTTGACCCGCAAACCCGGGTTCATGGAATCTCACGATTGCGAGTGGTGGACTCATCAATTTTCCCGGTCATTACCAATGGAAATCTGAATGCACCCACCATAATGACGGCGGAACGCGCTGCTGACCTGATCAAGGGTAAGGGCATGCTGGCATCGACATCGGTGCCTGTGAAGCTTGCTGACCACTGGCAGCAGAGCCAAAGGAGTGGAGTTGCTGAACGCCAAAACAAACAAGTCTGATAAAACATTAGTTTGATGCTGGCGAAAAGCTCATCTTTTAAACGCCCTGTAATTGCAGAGCAATCTGCGCTGGAAGCGCTGAAAAATCTATATGGTATTGAGGGCAAAATAAAAATCCTAAACGGAGAAAGGGATAAAAATTTTCAAGTAATCTGCAACCAATCGGGTGCCGCTGTAAAATATGTATTCAAAATTGCCAACACCGCCGAAGATCCGGCAATGCTTGAGTGCCAGGAGCAAGTTTTCTACAAGCTGCAAAAGCAGGGCCACCTCGAAACTATCTCACCGATCAAGTCGCTCTCGGGTCGATCCATCGAACAGCTTTCCTGTGATGATGGGGCGGTTCACTATTGCCGTCTGACCAGTTGGCTGGAAGGTGAACTATTCTCCAGTATCAACCCTCAACCTAAGGAATTACTCCAATCTCTTGGTCAGGCAGTTGCCAGAACGGATCTTGCACTGGAGGGGTTTCAGCATCCGGCATTACAACGGCCTTTGCTCTGGAAAATGCAGGATTGCCTTGAAATACTGGATAGATTCAAGCCGTTACTGAAGCATCGGGACCAGATCGCATTAATTGATAGTTTCGAAAGAATGTTCGAGCAGCGAGTTGTTGCTATCTCTGCCGGATTTCGTCAGGGTGTGATTCATAATGATGCCAACGACAATAATATTATTGTCCGCAACGCCGGGCCATGGGATCAACAGGTCGTTGGTCTGATTGATTTTGGCGATATGGTCAATTCATGGACAGTCGTGGACCCGGCAGTGGCCTGCGCCTACGCCATGCTGGACAAGCCCAGACCTCTGGACACCGCAGTGAACATCATCGGTGGATATCACCAGGTGAATCCGCTGAATATCATCGAGATGCAGGGGCTATTCTCAATAATTGCAATGCGGCTCTGCATGAGCGTTTGTATTTGTGCCTACCAAAAAAGCCTTGATCCGGATAACGACTACCTGGCCATTAGTGAGCAGCCAGCATGGCGAACCCTGGAGCGACTCAGCAATATTCCCCCGGACTATGCCTATTTTGCCATTCGTGACGGCTGCGAAATAGAGCCTGTACCATCAACCCTTAAAGTATCAAAGTGGCTGGCAGAACAGGATACGTTTGACTCGATCGTCAATCTGGATTTAACTGAAGCGCCACTATTGGTATTGGACACCAGTGTCTCCAGCCCTCATCTGGGGCCAGGGGATGGAAGCCACAACCCCCGGAAGATGTCGCAGGAACTTTTTCGTGCCATTGATGATGCCGGTGCCCGGGCCGGGATAGGTCGTTATGATGAGTATCGCTTGATCTATAACAGTGAAGACTTTGTAGATTTCTCTGGTCATCGACGTACCCTGCACCTTGGAATTGATATATTCCAGCCGGCTGGCTCTCCGGTGTTTGCGCCTTTGGAGGGACGGGTTTTTTCAATGGCGAATCATGTTGCTCCGCTGGACTATGGTGGTATTGTAATTCTCCAACACCGAATTACTGGCGAGGGAAACAAAGGGACGGTATTCTATACACTCTACGGCCATCTGGATCCGGAATCGTTTTCGAGTCTTGAATCTGGTCAGGAAATTGCATCCGGGCAGCAAATTGCCTCCATGGGGGATATCCATCAAAATGGACAATGGCCACCTCATGTGCATTTCGAGATCATCACCAATATGCTCGATGAAACATCGACATTTGTCGGTGTAGGCACCCATGCCTACAGAAACGTCTGGCTCGGATTATGTCCCGATCCTAACCTTATATTGCGAATTCCAGAGGCGTTGCTAAATCAACCCCTTTCAGACAATCAGCGGGATCGGGATAAACTGCTAAAACGCCGAAACATAACCCTTTCCGGGGCTTTGAGCCTGTCTTATAGAGAACCGATCGTGATGGCCCGGGGCGCTGCTCAATACCTGTTCGATGCCACCGGCAGACGCTATCTTGACGCCGTGAACAATGTCCCCCATGTGGGACATTGCCATCCCCACGTTGTCCATGCCGGACAATCCGCAGCAGGTGTTTTGAATACCAATACGCGGTACCTGTATCCATCAGTGACCGACTATGCAGAACGTCTGCTGGCTACCTTTCCCGACCCATTATCCGTTGTGTTGCTGGTGAATAGTGGTAGCGAAGCCAATGATCTGGCATTGCGCCTGGCATGGTGTCATACCGGGCGTCGGGACATGGTGGTGCTGGACCATGCCTATCATGGTAATTTAACAGCTTTGATTGGGCTGAGCCCTTATAAGCATGATGGGCCGGGCGGCGCAGGCACGCCGGAATGGGTGCACAAGGTTGCTATGCCAGATGGCTATCGAGGGCAATTCAAATCAGGCGATCCGGATATCGCTCGGCGGTATGCAGAACTGATCAGTAGTTCAGGTTCGGAGTCGATGGGGATGTCAGAAGTTGCCGCATTTATCTGCGAGCCAATGCCGGGATGCGGCGGGCAAATTATACTGCCAGCTGGTTATCTTGCCAGGGTATACCAGATCATTCGTCAAACGGGCGGACTTTGCATTGCCGATGAAGTGCAAACCGGCTTTGGTCGTGTTGGCAGCCATTTTTGGGCGTTTGAAACCCAACAGGTTGTACCGGATATCGTAACCATTGGGAAACCGGCTGGAAATGGCCATCCCCTGGCAGCGGTAGTGACAACCCGTGAAGTGGCTGATAGCTTTGCCAACGGCATGGAGTACTTTAATACCTTTGGCGGAAATTCGGTTTCCTGCGCCATTGGCAACGCAGTACTGGATGTGATTGAAAACCAGGATTTGCAATCTAATGCATTGGAGACCGGTACTTACCTGATAAAAAAGTTGCAGATACTGAAAGACAAATTTCCACTCATAGGGGATGTCCGTGGTGCGGGATTGTTTATCGGTGTGGAATTGGTTAACAATAGATTGACCCTGGAACCAGCGGCCCGGCAAGCCAGCTATATAGCCGAGCGAATGAAACAGGAAGGCATATTAATCAGTACCGATGGTCCGTATCACAACGTCTTGAAAATCAAGCCACCACTGGTGTTTAATAAAAGTAATGCAGACCATCTGCTGTCCACACTGAAACAGATTCTTGCTGAAAACTGGTCTCTGCCCGGATAGTTTTTCTATCCTTGTCTAGAGTTCGAATTCTTCAGCAATAAGCGTACTGTCGATTTTTCTGTCCAGTTGATGCAGGCGTCGAATGATTTCCCGATGTTGTTTCTGAATCAGGAACAATGATTTTTTCCGATTGAGGCTGAATTCTCTCTCACGAGCAAAATCGGGTCCGGCTTTGTTGCGACTAGAACCTGTAATCCGGGATCTTCCTTGGGGGGGCTGGGCCACCTCAGTATAAGGATTGTTGTCGACCACTTGCAGGCTGCTACTGCCATTCAATTTTGGTAGTACCATTGCAATAAAGTTGTAGCTGTTTTTTCGAATTGCGTTACACAGCATTTCCAGTTGATTGGCTACGTTATCATCTTCAACCGAATTCATGCATGTTGACAACTCGATTTTGATATCGAGGTAAAGCTCGGTATCCTCCAACGCGATTTGTTGTAAGTCTTCCTGAGAAATACTTTTCTGTCCCGCGTTAAGAAATACGTGATGGAGAAATGCACTCCATCTTTCTATGGCGTCTTTCAGCGACTCCAGATCCCGGGATTTAATGGCATGAAATGGCTTGTGATAGCTATTTATGCCATAGACCGCTCTGTTCGTTACTTCTGACCACGCGGTATTTAAACTATTATTTTTAATAGCCACCGTCAGTTCCTCCTGCGCAATGCGTTATCAAACAAACAATCCATGTAAAACACTGAACATTCTTATGATGCTGCAAGTATGGGTCCCAAATATACTTGTCTGTGTACGCGAATCATTCGCGCATGGGTGATCATAATCCTATAAAGCGCAATGCTCAAGATCCAAACAGGGTGAAAATTCACGTAAATGACAATGTCATCTTCACTAATTGAATTCATTGTTTTGAACAACAGCAGTGACGAGTGTTGGTTTTTCTAATTGCAGGCAGTGTTAAAATAGCAACTTCGACCCCCTCATTAGAACGAACTATATTATTTAATTTAGATAAACTTCAATAATTAACTCAATGATTTTGCTATGAAAAATAACTGGTTTATTATACTCTTCCTCGGTTGGGCAAGTTTTGCCGGGCAAATTGCCATGGCCCAGGAAGGGATGATTGCGGTAAAAAGTGCCTATGATGTCACCACCACTTCGGATCGATTAGTAAATATTCTGGGTCAAAAAGGAATGAAAGTGTTCGCCAGAATTGATCATGCGGCAGGGGCTGCCAGCATCGGAGATGCATTGGCTCCCATGGAGTTGATCCTGTTTGGGAATCCAAAAATTGGCACGGGACTAATGAAATGTGCGCCCGGAACAGGTATCGATTTGCCCATGAAAGCGCTTGTCTGGGAGGCTGATGACGGATCTACCTGGCTCGGCTACAATGATGCCGAGTACCTGAAATCAAGACATGATCTCAATGGCTGCGACGCTCTCATTGAGAAAGTGAAAGGCGCATTAGCGAAGTTTGCCAACGCCGCGACGGCACCTTGATCGGTAACCCATCAATCATAGTGTGTTGGACCACTAATTAATTACCGGATAGCCTGCGCTCACTGCGGCCAATTCCAGGTCAGCAGTTTTTTGGTATTGAGAGTCCACTACCGGGGTAAATTTATTTATCCTCAACAATTGTCGATCCTGTTCAGACAATTGATCAAGGCATTGATTTAATGCCCTGGTGATGGTGTCGCAGTCCAAAGCTTTCGAATCCGGTGTCGCTGCCTGTGGGGTGATGAAAGGAAGTCCCATGGTAAACGTCGACTGACCGAAAATACGGGTTGTTCTGACGAGATCCGGCTCTGAATTCACACAGTGGAAATAACTCACCGGATCGATGGCAGCGATATCTGCCCGTCCCGTAGATACTGCGCGCATACTGGCAATGTGCCCCCCGGTCATCAGAACTTTATTGAAAAATCTGCCGTCCGTGGCCTGATTCAGTAAAGCATAACGAAACACATTCATTCCGCTATTCGAATTACCATTGTTAACCGCTGCCGTTAAACCCTTGAAGTCAGCCAGTTCGGATGCCGGATTGTTCGCGTTACAGACAAACCAACTGCTATTTTGCCCACCCCGGCAACCATCAATATCAAATTCGGGAACACATACCAGTTTGTGGCTTTTGCGCCAACGTTTTACATAGGGGTACCCGCAGGTGTGGCCAATCAGTAGTGACGGCAACTGGTATGCTTTATGGCTGCTATCAAACAAAATATTAATTGTTGCAACGGGCACCTGAGGGTTCAATGTATTCAGGGCAGAACCAAGAGGTGTTAACAGCGCCTGCCAGGCCAGGCACAGGGGTTCTGTGAATGCATACATTCCGCATGCAACCTGGTAGTTATTTTGAATCGGAAAAGTACTCGTCATCAGATGATGTGTGTTTCAGACCGAATGTAGATGGCTTTGCGTGGAATGAAGTAACGAATCTACCGCTCCTGAAGAACAGGTTCAATGAGGGATCAATGCGCGCTTCGATCAAAGATGTTTATATTTATCAACAAATGGGTTTTTAATAACCAAAATAAATTAAAGTTCAACGATATTACAGAACGTCATTTACCCTATGAGCAGAAGACCGCGACGAGTACGTCAGAAGCCGACATTTCAATTTGATCAATTGCCCATCAGGCAGCTGAGAAATCCGTTTCCCCCCATCGAGGTTTTATCACCCGCAGCACTAGAAAAAGTGCATGACGGGTCGATGCGTATTCTCGAGCAAATCGGGCTCGAAATTGTCAATGACAGGGCGCGGGATCTGATGGTTCAGCATGGTGCCAATATCGACCCGAAAACCGGATATGTCCGCATGGAACGTGAACTGGTGATGGAGAAAATTGCCACGGTTCCAATGGAGTTTACCCTCCATGGACGTAATCCCGTTTACAACAGCGTATTCGGTGGCAATCATATAAATTTTACCATCGTCTCCAGTCCACCCAATTGTTCTGACCTTGATCATGGCAGGCGAAGTGGTAACTACGAAGACTATTGCAAATTCCTCAAGCTCGGACAAATGTTTAATGTGGTCGGTTTGTTTTCGGGATATCCGGTAGAACCCATTGATCTGCCGGCCCACACCCGTCATCTGGATGCCTACCAGGCTTTTGCAACATTGACCGAAAAACCATGGCATTGTTACAGCCTGGGCAATGGCAAGGTGGAGGATGCAATTGCCATGATTAAAATTTCCCGGGGAATTGATGACGAGACTTTAAAAAAAGAGCCGAGCATTACCACGGTAGTCAATACCAACTCACCACTCAAGGTGGATGTTCCGATGCTCGATGGCCTTATGTTACTGGCGGAGTATGGACAACCAGTGGTAGTGACTCCTTTTACCCTGGCCGGGGCGATGTGTCCGGTTACTCTGGGCGGTGCCCTTGCCCAGCAAAATGCCGAAGCCCTGGGCGTTATTGCGATCACGCAAATGGTTAATCCTGGTGCGCCTGCAATGTATGGAGGTTTTACCTCTAACGTTGATATGAGAACCGGTGCCCCTGCATTTGGCACACCTGAATATGCGCGGGCGGTGCTGGCAGGGGGGCAGCTTGCGCGAAAATATAATCTTCCCTACCGTACTTCCAACGTCAATACCTCTAACGCTGTTGACGCGCAGGCTGCATGGGAATCTGAAATGTCTCTCTGGAGCGCGGTGATGTCCCATGGCAATATGATCAAGCACAGTGGAGGCTGGCTGGAGGGTGGACTGTGCGCCTCATTTGAAAAACTGATTCTGGATATGGAAATGGTACAGATGATCACTGAAACCCTGCGGCCCATAGAAGTGACGGAAGAGGATTTGGCGTTGGATGCGATAAAGGAAGTGGGTGCAGGCGGTCATCACTTTGGAACCAGTCACACCATGTCGCGCTATAAGGACGCCTTTTACAATCCGTTGGTTTCGGACTGGAGTAATTTTGAAACCTGGCAGGAAAATGGTGAAAAAACCGCTACCGACCGGGCCAATGAGATGTTCAAGCAGTTGCTGGAAATTTATCAGAAGCCTGCAATAGATCCCGCAGTGGAAGAAGAGCTAAGCGCGTACGTGGAAAAACGTCGCGGTGAAATCAAGCCATCCTGGTGAAGTACCAACACCGGGTTGCAATCTTCAGGGAACGAATCAGAGAGGTCATCGCCAACGCTGACCTCAATCATTCACAATTTGCCGCTTCCATAGGGGTCGACCGATCCACCTTGTCGCAGTTGCTGTCTTCCAACAACCTGCGTCTTCCCCGGGCAGATACCGTCGCCGCCATTGCCGAACAATATCAGGTCAGCATTGACTGGTTACTTGGGCTGACCAACAAAGGCCCGCTTGTTGCCGATCTTATTCACGGACCACTGGAGTTTGAGGATTTCTCAAACTCCTCGGCCAATCGAAAATTGCTCGAGTGGCATCATGAAGCGGACAACTACAAAGTCCGTTACATTCCGGCAACCTTACCGGATTTACTCAAGACAGACCAGGTGGCAGGTTACGAGTTTCGCCGATATGGTCTGGGGCGTACGGACCAGAGCATTCGTGACAACCATGTTTTGCTGGTTCAACAACGGCGGGCTGAATCTGAAATGGAGGCGTGTCAGTCGGCACAGGATATCCAGGGCTTCGCCCGGGGTGAAGGGATATGGAGCGAACTCAGCAAATCACACCGAATCGCCCAGCTGGAGCATATGATTGAGCTGGTCGAAGAACTTTATCCTCGATTTCGCTGGTTTCTGTTCGACGGCAGGGAGGTTTATACTGCAGCTTTCACATTATTTGGGCCACTGAGAGCCGTGGTGTTTATCGGCCAGTCGTACCTGGTGTTAAACAGTAGTGATCATATTCGGGTTTTTTCACGAAGGTTTGATGAATTGATTCGATGTGCCACCGTGCAACCAAACGAAATCAGCACTTTTCTCAGGCAACTTATAAGCGAGATATCCAGAAAATGATTGCACTAAAAACGATATGAAATCACACACGCAAGTTGCCATTATTGGTGGTGGGGTAGTCGGATGTAGCGTTCTGTATCATCTGACGAAGCTGGGCTGGAACGACGTCACTTTGGTTGAGCGGTCAGAACTCACTTCCGGTTCTACCTGGCACGCTGCCGGAGGATTTCATACCCTTAATGCAGATACCAACATGGCGGCACTGCAGGGCTACACCATCGGGCTTTACAAAGAGCTTGAGCAGCAGTCGGGACAGAGCTGCGGGCTACATCACGTCGGTGGACTTACCCTGGCTAGCACCCCCGACCGGATGGATTTTCTCCGTGCGGAACGGGCAAAGCATCGTTATATGGGACTCGATACCCATCTGGTAACACCAGAGGAAATTCGTGAGTTGTCGCCCATTACCAATACGGACGGTATTATTGGCGCGCTATATGACCCTCTTGATGGTCACCTCGATCCTTCGGGAACCACCCATGCCTATGCCAGGGCAGCAAAAAACAATGGTGCCGATATCATTTTGAGAAATCGCGTACTGGCGCTCAATACCAGGCCTGATGGTAATTGGGAGCTAATTACAGAACAAGGCAAACTGATTGCAGAGCATGTGGTTAATGCCGCCGGATTATGGGCCCGGGAGGTGGGAGAATTGGCCGGAGTGATGCTGCCACTGCATCCAATGGAGCATCAATATCTTGCCACCGAAGCTATCGATGAAGTGGTCAATCACGGTAAAGAGCTACCCCATGTTATGGATCCTGAAGGGGAGAGTTACTTGCGCCAGGAAAGGGATGGTCTGGTGATCGGGTTTTATGAGCAAGACTGCGATCCCTGGGCGGTGGATGGAACCAGTTGGGAATTTGGTCATGAATTATTACCCGATAATCTCGAACGCATAGGCGAATCGCTGGCGGTCGCCTATCATCGTTTCCCGGTACTGGAAAAAGCCGGCATAAAGACAATCATTAATGGACCATTTACCTTTGCCCCGGACGGTAATCCACTGGTGGGGCCGGTGCAGGGTTTGTGCAATTACTGGTCCGCCTGTGGCGTAATGGCTGGATTCAGCCAGGGCGGTGGGGTAGGGCTGACCCTGGCTGAATGGATGGTTGAGGGCGAACCTTCAAGGGATGTGTTTGCCATGGACGTGTCCCGCTTTGGTAATTTTCCAACTCGATCTTTTACCCGGATCAAGGTCAGGGAAAACTACCAGAGGCGATTTTCGGTTTCCTATCCAAACGAAGAATTGCCTGCTGCGAGGCCATTTCATACCACCCCCGCTTACGGTATCTGGCAGCAACAAAATGCCGTGTTTGGCGTTGGTTATGGTATGGAGCAGGTAAACTATTTTGCGCCAGAAGGTGAATCTCCATGGGAAATTCCTTCATTTCGCAGGTCAAATGCCTTTGATATTGTTGGGGAGGAGTGCCGTGCCGTAAGAACCGCTGTTGGTATTAATGAGATTCACAACTTCAGTAAATTCGAGGTGACGGGCGAAGGCGCTGAAAGCTGGCTCGACGGCATAATGGCGGGTCGGTTACCGAACACAGGTCGGCTTTCACTTTGCCCGATGCTGAGCTGCAAAGGCCGATTGATTGGTGATTTTACCGTATCAAAAATTGCCGAATGCCTGTTTCAGTTAACCGGATCCTATGGGTCGCAAAATTATCATCAGAGATGGTTCGAACAGCACTTGCCAGAACACGGCGTTACCCTGAGCAATATTTCCCAGCAAAGGCTGGGTTTCCAGATTGCAGGGCCCAATGCCAGGGCGGTATTGCAACGAGTGGTTGATGAGGATGTATCCAGTCAATCTTTCCCATTCCTGTCGGTCAGAAAAATGCAGGTGGGTACCAGCGATGCCCTCGTCCAGCGGGTGTCTTACACTGGCGATCTGGGTTATGAAATTTACGTTCCGGCAAACCAGCAGATCGCCTTGTATCAAACGCTGGCTGAGGCAGGTGCCAATCTCGGTATGCGGTCTTTCGGCATGCGTGCCATGATGAGCTTGCGGCTGGAGAAATCATTCGGTTCCTGGTTGCGTGAATACAAGCCCGACTACACACCCATGGCAACCGGGCTCAATCGCTTTGTCGCCTATAAAAAGTCAGCAGATTTTATCGGTAAACAACCGGCGCTCGAGGAACAGAAGCAGGGTGTTTCACGAAAGTTATGCACTTTCATTGTTGATGCCACTGATGCAGATGCGGTGGCCGATGAACCGATCTGGCATAACGGCAAAGTGGTTGGCTTTGTCACGTCAGGAGGATATGCTCACTTTTCAAAAAAGAGTGTCGCTATTGGTTTTCTGCCGGTTGAAATGATTCAGTCAGATGTCCAGGTGGAAATTGAAATTCTGGGAGAGCTGCGAAAGGCAAATATGATCGATAAGGTTTTGTTTGATCCAGATGGCAAGATAGTTCGAGGATAAAGGCTGATTTTTTAGTCGCATAATTAGCCCGCCAGTGTCCCCTGGTAATGACACTTCTTCATTTAATCAAATTATTGGCTGACCTATGATTTATACCAGATTTCTCTGTTTGCTTGTGGTTTGTCTTTTTAGCGCGGATTCTTTCGCCGAAGATGAATCAGTGGATATCTCTATTGAAAAGGAGGTGGTCACGGCAGAGCGGGCGCACCAGGCTATCGAGCAACTGGGTGCCAGTGGAGTGGAGAATGAAGATGTCAATCTGGCAACCGGGTTATACAGCCAGGCGCTGGAAATGTTTTCAAGGGAGGAAAGTGCTTTCCGAAAAGTGGAAGAGTACCAACAAGTAGTGGAACAGGGACCATCATTGTCAAGTCAGCTCAAAACCAACCTGGCTACGTTGAAACAGCCTTCTGGCAACACCACTGGTATTAATGATCAATGGGCTTCATTATCGATCCAGGAGCTGGAGCAGGAATTATCCCGTAGAAGGGTGAAAATCACCGATGTAGAGGAAGATCAGCGAGAAGTTCAGAACCAGATGAACCTGGAGTTGAACCGGCCCGATCAGATTCGAAAAGAGATCACTGACGCAAATTCACGCCTGCGTGAATTGCAGGATAAAATCGCCAGATCTGCAGCCACAGGTGGGCGAAAAATGATAACCAAGGCTGATCATTTTCTAAAACTCGCGGAACGCCAGGCATTAGAGGCATCACTGAAGAAATTGCAGCTTGAAGGTGTTAGCACAGAGATCAGAAAAGAGCTATTGAGTCTACGTGAGTCCGTTGTTACGGAGCAATACAAACGGGACAAAGAGCAGATTGATGCGCTTCAGGGGTTTATCGACCAGCGCCAACGCCTGGAAGCTGAGAAAACCCGTGAATCGGCAGAAACGGTTCGCCGGGAAGCGAAAAAGAAACATCCACTAATTAAAGAAACGGCGGAATCAAATAGTAGTTACGGAAAACAACTTGCCGAATTAAGTGCCAAACTCGAGAGTGTAAACGCAGAACAGAGCAAGACTGCACGTTCTCTGGTAGCGGTAGAGCGAAATTATGAACGAACCATTCAGCAGTTGGCGATTGCGACGTCTTCACGAAATTTGAGCGAAGTTCTAAACAAGCAATCAGAAAAACTCAGTCAGTCTTTTCACTCCCGAGAATTTATCAGTAATATTGACCGGGATCGTCGAGCTTCGGGCCAAATTCAGTTGGCCCAGTTTAGAATCGACGAAAAAATCCAGTCTTTTAATGCAGGTGAAATAACCGCGGACACGTTAATGGCGAATACCGATTTCGACTGGCAACTTCTTTCAACAGAGGAGCGCAGTCAAATTCGGGCTGATCTGGCACAATTACTGGAAGATAGAAAAGCACTGATTGACAAGCTGTATTCAGGCCAAACGCGGTTGCTAAAAGCGTTGGCAGATTTGTCACACATTAAAAAACAACTGCTGGAAAAGAGTGCGCAATTTTCTTTGCTGTTAAATGAAAATCTTTGGTGGCTGCCCAGTAATCCGGCGATAAGTTTGCTCTGGGTAGCCCATCTGTTTGATGCGGTGACGGGGATCCGGCCAGGCGCTATCTGGGCACAAGCCAGCAAAACAGCACATACGGTGTGGCGCGACAGTGCCTGGG
>CAYOGN010000201.1:0-47593 GCA_964403545.1 uncultured Gammaproteobacteria bacterium | reverse complement strand
CCAAATCTGCTGGGTGGCGGTAAAAAACTGATGTTGGGTAGCCTGGTTCAGTTACAGTTTGCGTCAGCCCGTAACTGGCCCTTCGGTTCAGCCCTTTCCATGCTGATGCTTGCCGTCGTGGTCATTGCACTGGTTCTCTATGCACGTGGAGCGAAAAAGGGTGTAACCGGAAAAGCGGCGGCTGAATCATGAGTGATGCATTGAACAGGTCCGGCAGTAAGCGCAAAATCCTTCCCGTGGGGCACTATCGGGGCCTGGGTCTTTGGAATATTGCTTTTCTGGTGTTTCTGTATATGCCAATCGTTGTCCTGATTTTCTATTCCTTCAATGACAATCGCATGGTCATGAATTGGAGCGCGTTCAGTCTTCACTGGTATGCTAAGGTATTTAATAACAACGCTATTCAGGATGCTGTTCTGAACTCCCTGATCGTCGCCGTTTTTGCAACAGTCATTTCCACGGCAATTGCGACCATTGGTGCTCTGGTGCTTGCCCGCGGTGGGAATTTCAGGGGCAAGACCATGTCAATGGGGCTCATCACCTTACCGCTAATGGTGCCGGAAATTGTCACGGCAGTTGCCATGCTGATTTTTTTCGCCGCGATAGGTATGAACTGGGGCCTTGGAAATGTGATTATTGCCCATGTAACATTTTGCATTCCTTTCGCATTCATGCCCATCCGGGCACGTCTGGAAGGCATGGATACGTCACTTGAACAGGCTTCGCGTGATCTTTATGCGTCGGATTGGGAGACATTTCGATTTATTACCGTCCCCCAGTTGATGCCCGGTATCATCGCTGGTGCCATGCTTGCTTTCGTTATTTCCATGGATGACTTTATCATTACACTGATGGTCAGCGGAGCAGGCTCAACAACGCTTCCCGTGTACATTTACAGTATGATTCGTCGTGGTTTAACGCCGGAAATCAACGCAGTATCGAGTTTGCTGTTATTGTTTTCCATAGCCATCGTAACGGCTTACTGGATCGTATCCAACAAGACACAGTCTGAAGCTGTGCATTAATCCATTTCAACACAACATAAAGAGGTAGTTTTAAATGAAACATTTTTTATCAACTTTAACCGCAGCCACTTTGGCATTGTCGGCCACCATGGCCCAGGCGGAAGGAGATTTGTTTATCTATAACTGGACGGAATATACACCGCCGGAACTGATTGCGAAATTCGAAAATGAAACTGGCATCAAGGTTACCATCGACACTTATGATTCCAACGAAACGCTGCTGGCCAAACTTCAGGCTGGCGCGACCGGCTATGATCTTGTCGTACCCAGTCAGAATTTCGTTCCAATTTTTGTCAGCGAAGGATTGATCCAGAAAGTTAACGTCAGTGAAATGTCGAACTTCAAAAATATCAAGGAACGCTGGCGCAATCCGGCGTGGGATCCAGAGCAGGCATATTCAGCGCCCTGGCAGTGGGGCACGACCTCATTCTCCTACAACAGCGAGAACTATTCAGGCAACGGTGAGTCTCTGAAAGAATTCTTCGAGCCAAATGAAGAAGCCTCTGGTCGGGTAAGTGCCTTTCAGACTCCTGATGAAGTGGTAAACCTTGCTAATATTTATCTTGGAATACCGTTCTGCTCCGAAGATCCTAAGGAGATGAAAAAAGTTCAGGATCTGCTTGTCTCCCAAAAAGAACACGTCATCGCCTATAACTCTGAAACCATGAGTGACATGCTGGCGAGTGGAGAAGCTGTCATTACCAATCACTGGAGTGGATTTTCCAGACTCGGTCGACTTACGGGCGCACCGATAGTCTACGCATATCCGAAAGAAGGCGTCATTGGCTGGTACGATAGTCTTGTGGTACCGACTAGTGCCAAGAATGTTGAAAATGCCAGGACATTCATGAATTTCATGATGGATCCCGTGAACATGGCAATGTTGACTGTTAACCAGGGTTACGGTGATTCTATAGAAGGTTCATCTGCATATTACACCGAAGAATTAAAAACCTCACCGGAGGTTAATCCCCCTGCTGATTTGCCGGTAATTTTCGCTGAAACATGTTCACCGAAAGCCCAGTCCCTGATCGACAAGGTCTGGACCAAAGTAATGCAGTAAAAATTATCTATTTGAACAAAAATTTTATGGAGCCGCGGTCTCACGACCCGGCTCCTTTTTTTAGATAGCAACGATAGTTTGGTCCGAATGCAAACTATCGAAGTTATAATAAATTAGTCGTCCCCGGGAACACCGTATGATGGTGCGTCTCCCGGATTTACTGCCCGGGTCAGATAGTCCAGCATTTGCGGTTCGTAGTCTAGCCATATTCGGCGCAAAACCTGAATAGGGTCGATATCATCCCAGTCCACCCGTAGATCAACCAGGGGATAGGACTGTCGGTCGACCACGAGTAGCGCGGCAGAATGGACATCCCCCTGTTCGCCACCGGCAGCAATGCCGGCTTCCAATGATATCAATAAACGATCTGCGAGATGTTTTTCTTCATGCAGTCGATACGTGTCTGTCATCGCTTTCGGCACAGCTATGGATGACAGCAGGTTACCCGCAGCAAAACAATCCCGGTCATCAGACACGGCATTGGTGCCGAGAATATTCCGCCCGGTAAAGCTTGCAGTTCTGCCCTGGTTATCGACTACGGTTAACTGACGATAATCGAGGTGAGCCTTGCCGAGCATCACCTTATCCAGTGCTTGTTGCGCATTCAGACCCGATGCCAGGGCATCGAGGATGGCCGGTCCCAGCGCAGGGTCAGTAATATTCTGGGTAGCCACGGCACCCACCCCAGCCCGGGCATGAGGGCAACGAGCGCCTACACATATGCTCGAAGTGGTGATTGCCACACCAAACATGCCGCTACGCTCACATCGGCCAACGATAGAAAATGTCATTTAATCAAACCCATTGTTCAAACGGTATCCGTAGAAAATCAATCAGGAATCACTGCGGTGGCTTCTATCTCCATCACCCATTCGGGACGGGCAAGGCCATTGACAATCAAACCGGTAGAGACTGGAAATACCCCTTTTAACCATTTTCCGATGGCTTGATAAACATCGTCCCGGTAGGCCCGATCGGTAATATAGACCTGGATTCGACAAATCTGGCTCAGGTCTGAACCGGCTTCCTCCAGTAACTGTTTTACATTCTGCATGGCCCGGTCAGCCTGATCGAAAGCTGACATATTGGCGACACTTTCAAAATTTTCGATATCCTGGCCCACCTGTCCACGGACAAATACGAGTGTTCCCCGGGCTTTGACTACCTGGCATAAATCATTGTCAAGTTTTTGGTTCGGATAGGTTTTTTGAGTATTGAACTTTCGGTAGCGTTGGTGAGGATTTGTCATTGGATGATATTGCTGAAATTTTCAGGCGTTGAGATTAGCGAATTTTTCCCGGTTGTCAATATTTTTTCGATCCAGAATCTGATAACAGTTCCACGATGGAATTGATCTCCACATCCCAGTGCGCGAGCAGAAATGTTCCACCAGATTCCAGACTAATTCCATTGGGACGTAACGGAAACTGATAGTCACAAAGAATTCGTCTGATCTGACCATCGGGTTTAATGATTGTTACGCCACCGGAATCTGTCCAGTCGGATACAAAAACCAATCCGGATTTGTGGGCTAATACACACTCTGGACGATTGAGCCCGGTTCCGAAGGTTGTTATTTCGTCCAGATTTATAGACATGTTTGGTATTTCACCTCATTCGATTCAATCTGGTCGACTACAACTTGTTTAAAGGCATTAAAGGATATATGCGATAATGTATTCTTTATTCGTATAATGCCAATATATCAAAATAAAAAGTGCGGCGGTATCAAGGCAAGTGACTTTTGGTGGAAAATTACCGCAACAGGTCAGTCTCACGGGTATAGCGATGGAGGGAAGTCAAGATGGGTAAGATTTTGAAGGTTGCCTGTATCGGTGCCGGGTTCTTCAGTCAGTTTCATTATGCGGCGTGGAGGAGAATCGGGCAGGTTGAACTTGTAGGCTCGGTAGATCGTGATATTGATGTGGCTAGAAAAACCGGATTACCCGCTTATGCCAGTGCAGATGCCCTGATTTCTGAGCAAATGCCCGAACTCGTCGACATCATTACACCACCTGCCACTCATCTGGACTACATTCGAAAGTTTGTTGACGCTGGAGTGAAGGCGGTCATTTGCCAGAAACCGTTCTGCGATAACCGAGAAAATGCACTGGAAGCTGTCGAATTGGCTAAAAAGCACAATGTGCTGATTGTCGTTCATGAAAATTTTCGTTTTCAACCATGGTACCGTGAAATAAAAAGTTGCCTCGCCAGAGGGCGGATTGGCAAAGTCTTACAACTTACTTTTCGACTTCGACCGGGGGACGGACAGGGTACGGATGCCTATCTGAGCAGGCAGCCGTACTTTCAGAAGATGCCTCGATTTCTTGTGCATGAGACGGCTATTCATTTTATCGACGTGTTTCGATTTCTGCTCGGCGAGCCGGAGTCAGTTTTTTCAGATTTGCGTCGCGTGAACCCGGTGATCGCGGGCGAGGACGCCGGTTACATATTATTTTCGTTCCCGGATAATGTGCGGGCCCTGTTTGACGGCAACCGCCTGCTGGATCACAATGCCGAGGATAAACGATGCACCATGGGAGAAGCGTTGATCGAAGGCACTGCCGGCAGCATAACGTTAAATGGAGACGGATCAGTTCGTCTGCGAGAATTCGGATCGAGAAAAGACGAAGTTATTTTCGGGGCGCAACAGTGGTCCGGCTTTGGTGGAGATTGCGTATACAATCTCCAGGCTCATGTCGTCTCGGCACTAAACAACAATGGTGTGTTGGAAAATACTGCTGCTGAATATATACGGAATATGCATCTTGAAGAGATCGTATATGAATCAGCGGAAGGCGGCCGCAGGATTGATTGTCGAATATAAACCCGGCCAACACCTCGCTAAAGTTGGGCCAGCAATGAATTGAGGGGAATGTGATGAATGTGTTCAAGAAGATATTCTTGAATGTTGAACTGGGGTCTCTCATTCTGGTTAAAGACGTTCGAATACTGCCACACACTTTGATTCCACCCAGTCACTGGATGCCGCATCGAAAGACTTGAAGTGTGCAGATTCAAGATGATGTTTGAATGCGACTTCGTCGCTATAGATTTCATAAAGGAAAATTCTTTCCGCTCGTCCGATGTTCCGGCAGACATCGAAAGTATGGCAATGCTCTTCCAACTCAAGTGAGTCATTTGCCTGTTGCATCATACGTTCTACAAATTCATCAATGTATTCGGGTTTAATTACAAACTCTACGGTGACGACATACATGGCGATTTATCAGGTGTTAACGGGGAACTGTATTTTGCAAATGAACAACTTGTTCCGCGGTGAGTGAATTGAACCCCGAGCCGCGCAGCAAAAGGAATAATTTGGCAGTCTCCTCGAGTTCTTTGGTTGCGTAGGCCGCGTTCATAGAGGGATTTGGCAAGGATAGCAATTCTTTCGCGACTGCGTGACTCATTCAGGCCAACGCCGCCAGAGATTCTGAAATTGCTTCTGCAACAGAACTGGTACGACTCTTTAGTGCGACGAGGACCGCTTCCGCATCACCAAGTTCAATTTCACCATTCGGCACACCGATCACTTGAACAGTACGCATACCGTTTTTGACCAGAGTGTTTGCAAGATCTGTTGCACCGGTGGAATCGTCCGCTATTACGCCAAGAAGAATAGACATGCTTTACGTGTTGGGTAACACCATGGGCTGAATAATACAGGTTATCTGGCCGACATTCATTTGAAGTACCGCCAATTTACGACTAGTCTGCTTCGGCGACAAGTTGTATAAGTTCGTTGGTCACCGCCCTGGTACCCATGTCGCCACCAAATTCCATCGGCCGGATGCGTTTTTGCTCAAAACCGCGACTGACAGCGTCTTCTATCAGCATTGCCGCGTCCGCAGTTGGTTGTTGACCAGATTGCTCCGACAGATAGTCGAGCATCAGCGCGCCGCTCAGGATTGCGGCGAGCGGGTTTGCTTTGTCTTGACCCATAATATCCGGGGCACTGCCATGAGCCGGTTGGAATAATCCGTGATGGTCGCCAATTTCGGCGCACGCCGCCATCCCCATTCCTCCGACGAGGCCCCCGGCAAGATCAGAGAGAATATCGCCAAACATATTCTCCATCACCAGCACATCGGCCTCCCAGGGTTTGCGGATCAGGTCTAACGCTTGTGCATCAACATAGTTGTAACGTTTCTCAACGTCGAGGAATGCAGTCGCCCTTTCGTCGAAGATTTGTCGGAAAAAAGCCATGGACTTGAACACATTAGCTTTGTCGACGCAGGTCACGATACCTTGACCGCCACGGGATTTTCGTTTCGCTGCCAGGCGAAAGGCAAAGTCATGCAATTTTTCAGTCGTCGCTCTGGTGATTCGCAATACGTCCTGGACTTCATCGTTGGTTGCGACGCCGGGTCGTTGATGCACCGCAGCACTATAAAATAAACCCTCGGTGGATTCCCTCAGTACGATCAGGTCGATATTCGCGGCACGTGGGTCCGCCAAACGTTGCGGTGCATTGGGATACGCTTTCACCGGTCGCACGCCGGCGTAAAGTTGGTAAATTTCCCTGAGTCTCAAATGGGGAGAGATTTCAGTGCCGTCCTCATAGCGCACTGCGGGCAGCCCAATAGCGCCAAGAAACATGGCGTCCGCATCTCCGGCAGCCTGTTCCGCGCCGGGGGCGATATCCACACCATGTTCGACGTAATAACCTGCGCCTGCATCGAGAAAATTGTAGTTCAGCCTGAATCCACCGACACGTCTGTGGGTAGCATCAACCACTGCAAGGGCGGCGTCGGTTACGTCGATTCCGATGCCGTCTCCTTTTATGATGGCGATACGATAATGTTTTTCTGACACAATTTGATTCTGATTAATTGAAACCAGCTTTCCAAATGATCCAATTCGGCGTTACAGCCCTCGCAAAGGGCCAGCCATTCCCTGGGGTCTGTGCCTGAGCCGGCCGCACCTTGTCTTGAATCATTTGGAAAGCTCTGAACCCATCAATCATAGTGTGCTGGTCCACTGATATGTTTATCCAGGACTTTTGAGAAGTTCAATGAGCGCAGATCCTGCACGGAATCGAAGGCCGTTGAGCAACGGTGGTTTGCGTTTTTCATTGGCAGAGTCTACGCTGTTAAGAAACTACCTGCGTTCGCGGGTATATTTATTGGGAATTTCAATTGCTGTATCGGATATAGCTGCAAATTTGACTGAAAGGAACGGCTATTCTGCTCGTATAGACAGCTCATTTTACCATTCGATAACTTTGGAGCAACGTACCAGTTTGAAGTATCCATCTTATAATGTTGGCCCTCAGCCAAGATAAAGGCAGGGCGCCCGTATCTTCTACACTCACTGCGTCCGGGTCATGGCCTGGTGACCGCGGGGCAAGGGTTCCAGCTCGATGCAGGTGGCGCGGTCTTGATCGTGTGTTTTGCGTGTAAGGTAAAAATTTCCCCGCCAATCAATAATAGTTACAGGTTTACAGTAACCATTCTGTGTTAAATTTAAATATTCAAATATGAATACAGTCTACGGTCAAGATTATGGCGATTGATTTACATCTGGAGTCTGTGCAGGATGTATTTGTTGGGGGTGAACTGGAACAAATTTTCGAAGCCATGGCCGACGGCGTCTGGGTATGTGACGCGACCCCAAAATTGTTGTGGATCAATAGTGCCTGCGAATCGCTGAATAATATCAAAAGGGAGGAGGTCTGCGGAAAATCAGTAGACCAACTGCTGAAACAGGGAAACTTTGATTCGGATGTAACGCGCAGGGTGCTCCGGGAACAGAAGGCGGTGGTTATCATGCAGAAAGTCAGGTCAAAAAGAACCCTGCTGGTGAATGGTGTTCCAATATTTGATGATCAGGGCAATGTAAAATTTGTTGTTGGCAGCGAGCGAGATATGACAGAACTGAATTTGCTGCGGGAAGAGCTGGAGAAAAAACAGGAAGTGGCCGAAAAATTCCATTCTGAATTGCTCTCGATGAAGATGCGGGACCTCAAGATGCAGGAAATTGTTGCCGTCAGCGAGTCCATGAAAATGGTTATTGAAACAGTATTAAGGGTTGCTGACTTCGATGCAACCGTATTACTCACGGGGCCATCGGGATCAGGCAAAAGCATGGTTGCAAGGATGGTGCATGATGGCTCAAGTCGGCGGGATAATGCATTCCTGAGCTTGAATTGCGGTGCGGTGCCGGAGGCACTGGCGGAAGCAGAATTATTTGGCTATACCGGGGGTGCTTTTACCGGCGCCCAGAGAGGCGGAAAAATCGGACTGATTGAGGCCGCAGAAGGAGGAACCTTATTCCTTGATGAAATCGACGCATTCTCACTGGATGTCCAGGTAAAATTATTAACTTTCCTGGACACCAAGAGTTTTATAAAGGTAGGCGGTCGGCAAGTGCAACAAGTCGATGTAAGGCTTATTGCAGCTACCAACAGCAACCTGGAAATGCAGGTTACTGAAGGGAAGTTCAGGCAGGATTTATGGTACCGACTAAATGTTGTTCCCATAGAGCTGCCTTCTTTGTCGGACCGTCCAGATGATATTTTCCCCTTGATCGCCCGGTCCCTGAAAATTCTTTCGAATCGGCATGGCGTGAACAAATCCATTGAGCGCCATGCCATGGAAGTTCTTTCCAGGTATCACTACCCTGGAAATGTCAGGGAATTGGAAAACATAATGGAACGGAGCTACATACTGTGCCAGTCTGACGAAATTTCAATATCTGACCTCCCACAACACGTTTTGAACAGCGTGTCACCTGTGCGCCCCCCGGACCAGACATCCCAGAGTTTGAAACAGGCGCTGGAATCCGTTGAACTCGAGTATCTTGAATCTGCCTGTCGGAACCATAAAACCCAAAGCGATATAGCCAGATCTTTGGGCACTTCCCAACCCACGGTGGCGCGCCTACTTAAAAAATACGGATTGCGAGTTTAGTGTCCAATATTTATTCATTTCTGAATGAATATTCCGAATTATTTAATTGTGAATTTTTCAGGCTTACCTCCAGGAAGTTATCTGTTTGAATTAAAGGGATAAAAAGTTTTTATTTTATTGGCACGATACTTGCTTAAGATAATTCGGTGGTTACAACTTTTGACCCACATTCAATTTATGCATCAAATACTTAAAGAGGATCTACATGAGACACAAAGCTATATTCAATAAAACAATAACAGCGCTGTTTGCCCTGGTTTTTGCCGGCGTGCTGTTTACAAGTTCCGCGGTTCGGGCGGACAATAAATCGGTCACATATGCGATGTATAGTGACATCATTGATTGGGATCCGGCCAGTGCATTTTCACTTGAAGTGATGATGCTGGTGAACGTTTACGAACCCCTGATGTGGTACAACCCCCCTGGAAGTGCTGAGCAATTTACTCCCGCTTTGGCGACCAGCTGGTCGGTAAGCGACGATGGATTGACCTGGACATTCAATCTGCGCAAAAACGTCAAATTCCACGATGGAGAGGCATTTAATGCCGCCGCAGCGAAAGCAGCGCTGACGCGAACCAGGGAATTGAAAAAGGGCGCTTACTACATCTGGTCCAGCGTCGAATCGATCAGCACCCCGGATGAACATACGCTAGTGATAAAAACCAAAGATCCGCAACCCCTGGATCTTATTGCCTCATCCCAGTACGGTTCTTATATCTACTCTCCCAAAGCCGCCGAAGGTGGCGCTGACTGGTTCAACCAGGGCAACGCGGCAGGAACCGGCCCTTACACGGTAAGGCAGTGGGATAAGTCGCAACAGGTGGTGCTTGAAAAGAATGCTGACTATTGGGGTGGTTGGACTGACAGCAATTTCGAACGTGTTATTTTAAAGGTTGTTACCGAGAATTCCACCCAGCTGCAGATGTTGAAAGGAGGGGAGGCTGACTTTATTTCTCTGGTGCCGGCAGACATGGTAGCTTCGGTAAACAGTGAAGAAGGGCTGTCTTCATACGCAATTCCCTCCTGGAAGAACTCTCAGTATCTGATTAATACCCAAAAAGCGCCTACCGACAATAAGGCCTTTCGTCAGGCATTGACCCATATCTGGGATTACGAAACGGTAGTAAACGATATTTACGCAGGGCATGCAGAAGTAGGACGGGGTCCACTGCCAGCCACAATGTGGGGACACGACAGTTCGATCCAGGCACCTGGATTTGACCTGGAAAAGGCGAAGTCCCTGTTGGAAGCGTCAGGTGTGCCTCAATCCGAATGGAAAGTAACCATGGCGTATATCGGTGCATCTGAAGAGTACAAAAACTCGGCACTTCTGTTTCAGGCAAATGCGGCCCAGGTCGGGGTTGAAGTTGAATTGCTGCCGGGAGACTGGGGCGTAGTCTCAGGTAATGCGAGAACTCTGGAAACAGCGCCGAATTTGCAGTCCATGACCTGGTGGCCCACCTATGCCACACCGAATGACTGGTTGGTTGGACTCTATCGTACCGAAGAAAAAACCCTGTTTAACATGTCCTACTACACCAATCCGGAGTATGACAATTTGTTGAACGCCGGTATTGCACTGGAAGGTTCAGATCGTAGCCAGGCCATTGCCAATTATGAAAAAGCCCAGCAAATTTTGATGGACGATGCGGTTGCTATTTTTTACGCAGATATCATGACAAGAATTGCGCGCGCTTCAGATATCCAGGGACTGGAGTCAAATCCCGCATACAACGCTGTGTTTTTTCACCGGATTTCCCGGTAAATCTGTTTTAATCAGCGAGCAGTCAGGTGGGCAGATACGTTATTAAACGTTTGCTCATGATGGTGGGCATTCTTATCGGAGTGCTCACCATCACCTTCGCTTTGAGTCGCATTCTGCCTGGTTCTCCCATCGAGATGATGCTTGGTCATCGGCCTACCCAGGAACAGATTGATTTAACAAAAGCGGAATTTGGGCTGGATAAACCAATACCGGTTCAGTTCTACAACTATGTCACCGGTGTCGTTAAGGGTGATTTCGGCATTAGTTTGCGTACCAGGAGGCCGGTGCTGGAAGACCTGGTAGAGCGAATGACCGCAACTTTTGAGTTGACAACACTCGCGGTCATTCTGGTAATTGGCCTTGGGATACCCCTGGGTGTGCTGTCCGCTGTTCGACAAAACACGATCAGTGATCACATTACCAGGGGATTTTCCATTGCGGGCATGGCCTTACCGGTGTTTTTGATCGGCATGGTGCTGCAAATGACTTTTTACGGCTGGCTAAACTGGCTGCCACTTCAGGGAAGAATGAATGTTGAAGTGCTGCTCGATTTTCCATTTGAACGGATTACCGGTATTTATCTGCTGGACACGTTACTGACGGGCCAATGGGAGGCATTCAGGAGCGCGTGTCTGCATCTGGTTTTACCAGTACTGACGTTAAGCATTGCGTCCCTTTCCATCGTTATCCGAATAACCAGAAATACCATGGTGGAAGTACTGAACGAAGACTTTATTCGAACTGCAAGGGCATTCGGACTGCCCGACCGTCTTGTTTATTATCGCTATGCGCTCAGGGCCACCCTCATTCCCATGATGACCGTCATCGGCCTGACCTACGGTTTTATGCTGGGCGGTTCAGTGGTTGTTGAGTATGTGTTCGACTGGCCAGGACTCGGGGGTTATGTAGTCGGCGCGATTATCAAAAATGATTTTCCTGCGGTGATGGGAGTAACCATGTTCCTTGCAACCATTTATTTAGCCATTAACCTGCTCGTAGATTTGCTTTATTACGTGGTTGATCCACGCTTGCGCGAGGCATAGGCAGGTCCAGACGAATGACTCAAACCGTAGCAGTAACTGGTCCTCACTGGATTGACAAAGCCCGCTATTTTGCGGCTAATAATCTATTGTTTGTGCTCGGCATAATATTGTTCTCGCTGATTGTGGTGCTGGCGATCGCGGCGCCATTGCTGGCGCCCTATGATCCCGCGAAGATTGATTTCGGGGATAAGCTGGTTTCGCCGGGTCTGGCACACTTAATGGGTACAGACGAACTCGGACGAGACATCTTTTCCCGGGTTATCTATGGCGCAAGAACGTCCCTTGTTATCGGGGCCACGGTGTTACTTTTTTCCATGTTAATCGGCGTACCTATCGGCCTTGTTTCCGGTTATTTTGGTGGTCGGATTGACACGATCCTGATGCGCATTTCAGATGTTTTCCTGGCGTTTCCACCCTTATTGCTCCCTATCGCTATCACCGCAGCCCTTGGTGCCGGCCTGTTTAACGCAATGATGGCATTGGCTATATCCTGGTTTCCCTGGTATGCACGGATAATGCGAGGTTCTGTTATCGCTATACGCAAGGAACTGTATATCGACGCAGCGCGAGTTATGGGTGTTGGTCATTTCCGGATTATGTTCAGGCATGCATTGCCGAATGCCTCCACCCCGGTCATCGTTCAGGCATCAATGGATTTCGGATATACCATACTGGCTGCTGCATCATTGAGCTTTATCGGAATCGGAGCGCGACCGCCAACCATCGAGTGGGGACTTATGGTTGCGCTGTCGCGTTCCAAGTTTCTTGACTTCTGGTGGACCGCTGCGTTTCCGGGGTTCGCAATTTTTATCACGGTACTCGCGGTCAATTTGCTGGGTGACGGCATCAGGGATCTTCTCGACCCAAAACATGGAGATTCCCGGTGACCGATAAAGTATTGGCAATTCAGAATCTTTACGTCACATTCTCCGGGTTGATGGTTCGAACAGACGTAGTACGAAATTGCTCTCTGGATGTCCATGCCGGGGAAATAGTGGGACTGGTAGGTGAATCGGGTAGCGGCAAATCGATGACAGCGATGTCGTGCCTGGGGCTGGTACCAAAACCGGGGGTAACCAGGGGCAGCGTCCTGCTGGATAATCATGAAATCGTCGGGATCCCGGCGAATGAACTGAATCGTGCTCGCGGAGGTGCCGCTGCGATGATTTTCCAGAACCCGATGACGGCTCTAAATCCATTCTTGTCCATTGGAGAGCAAGTCGCTGATGCCATTGTACATAGTCTTGCAGTATCTCGAAAAAATGCCAGTGCAATGGCTTTGGATGTCTTGCGTGCTGTCCATATACCGGCTCCGGGAGAGTCGTTAAAAAAATTTCCGCATCAACTTTCCGGTGGCCAGTTACAGCGAATCATGATTGCCATGGCAATTGCCTGTAAACCCCGGCTACTGATTGCTGACGAGCCTACCACCGCGCTCCATGTCACTATTCAGGCCCAGATTCTGCTGCTGATCAGGGGCCTGACTGAACAAAACGGTCTTGGTGTCTTGTTCATTACTCATGATCTGTCGGTGGTGGCGACGTTGTGCGACCGGGTTGCGGTAATGTATGCAGGAGAAATTGTGGAATTGGGTACGGTTCAAGAGGTATTCAGTAATCCCGCACATCCTTATACCAGGAAGCTGTTACACACGGTTCCAGCATTGGGAGGAGATCGGACCAGGCTGGAATTTATTCCAGGTCAAGTTCCGGATATGGCGCGCCTGCCATCCGGATGTACTTTTGAGCCGCGTTGCGATCTGGCGATTCCGGCCTGCTGCGAGATCGCCGCACCTGCTGCCCGATTAACGCCAACCCATACCGCGTCGTGCCACCTGGTCGGCAACAATCAGGGCTCTGTTCAATGAATACGGTGCTGTCGGTGAAAAATCTGCGAAAGCAGTTTGGCGGGAAAAATGGTGTTGTAACCGCGGTTGATAACGTCAGTTTCGACATTGAAAAGACGCAGTCTTTAGCCCTGGTCGGCGAATCCGGGTGTGGCAAAAGCACCATTGCGTCAGCAATTCTCAGGTTGATTAAATTCGAGGGTGGGGAAATTATTTACCGTGGAAAAAGCGTAGCGGGGATGAGTTCTGGCGACCTTCGAAAGTATCGTAGCCAGGTTAGCATCGTGTTTCAGAACCCGTATTCGTCTTTAAACCCAAAGATGAAAATAAAGAACATTGTTGCTGAACCGTTAAACGTATGTTATGGGCTAAGCGGTAAAAAACTACTGGATAAAGTGGAACTGTACCTGAACCAGGTCGGGTTGGGGGCAGAACACATGGGTCGCTACCCTCACCAGTTCTCCGGGGGGCAGCGACAACGGATTGCGATCGCAAGGGCATTGGCGCTCGAGCCAAAACTTCTTGTGCTCGACGAACCCACCGCCGCGCTGGATGTTTCAGTACAGGCCCAGGTACTTAATCTTTTACAGGATCTGAAAAGCCGGATGGGCCTTTCATACCTGTTTATTTCACACAACCTGGCGACGGTTGAATATATCGCTGACGAAGTGATGGTAATGTACCTTGGCAAGATCGTGGAGCGTGGATCGGTGGAGTCAATCTTTAGTAACCCAAAACATCCTTATACACGCGCGCTGCTCGATTCGGTTCCATCGATAGATCCTGCCAGACGTGATCAATTGCGTATTTTAAAAGGAGAATTACCAGATCCTCTCAATTTGCCTCGCGGATGTCGCTTTTATTCGCGTTGTGAGCAATCAACACACAGGTGCAAGGAAAGCCAACCTGATTTACAGGTCATCAACTCTACCGATGCTTTCGCTTGTCACAACCCAAATTAATCGGACAAAAATTATGAATAGGTTTGGTGTTGCCGGGATCCAGATTAATGCCACGAATGGCGATAATCTTGATGCCATGACGAAGCAGGTTGACAATGTTATGAACCGTTACCCGTGGGTCCGGCTTGTTATGTTTGGAGAGCTATGTGTATTTGGCACCGCATTACGTTCTGCACAACCGCTACCATGCTCAGCCGAGAACCATTTTTGCAGCGTGGCAAAAAAGCATAATTTATGGCTTGTTCCCGGATCCATGTATGAACTCGACGATGGAAAAATATACAACACGGCATCGGTTATCAATCCCGATGGCGAAATCGTGACCCGCCACCGAAAATTGTATCCGTTTGAGCCTTATGAATCTGGAGTGGAAAGCGGTGAGCAACACACGGTATTCGATATTCCGGATGTGGGTAGATTCGGTGTATCAATCTGTTACGACATGTGGTTTCCGGAAACTGTTCGGGCATTAACATACCTTGGGGCGGAAGTTATTCTTCATCCAACTTTAACAAATACCATCGATCGGGATCTTGAATTATCCATTGCCCGCTCCAGCGCAATTACCAATCAATGCTTTTTTATTGACATAAATTCGTGCGGCAACCTGGGCAATGGCCGATCCCTGGTAATAGGACCCGAAGGAGACGTTATCCATCAGTCCGGTAGCGAAGCAGAACAGATTCCGGTTATGCTGGACCTTTCCAGAGTTGGATATACCCGTGAAAATGGAATTATGGGACTGGGGCAGCCACTCAAAAGTTTCCGCGACAGAAAGCTCGGATTTCCACAATATGTCCCTGGTGCAAATTCAAATATTTTGGATGGCCTTGGAGAACTAAAAAAGCCAGGTCGTGCTTAAGCAGTGCAGATCCAGAGCTACGGGCGGATTAAGGGGTATCTGACGAACCAGGATCAACACTGCCAGGGGAAAACCGTGGTTCTCTGCGGTATTGAGACACTCAGAAGGGACACGGGTTAGGTAACATTATTTATCATATTGGCATCGTCCAGACCCCCTGTTTGACGATGCCTGGCGGGTTCTCCGCAACATTTCAGCGCAGAACTTTGCTGGCGAACCTGTCATTGTGAAATAAATCTCTGTAACTACTTTTCAGCATACATATTTTCGGATTATAATTCGCAACCAGAGAGTTCGGCGGTCCAGTTTTGTCCGTAGCGAGAAACCTTTTCCGTCAGAAATAGTTTGCTTGAACCCAAACATATATTATTTTGTTTTGCGGCATTCAACATATGGGCTTTATATTCACATTAGTTTCACAATCG
Source organism: uncultured Gammaproteobacteria bacterium (assembly GCA_964403545.1). Classification (GTDB taxonomy): domain Bacteria; phylum Pseudomonadota; class Gammaproteobacteria; order Arenicellales; family Poriferihabitantaceae; genus VYFG01. The sequence goes on along the minus strand of CAYOGN010000201.1, from coordinate 31,688 downwards.
GCACCGTAACATATATTTTTAGTCCAACTATTCCAAATTTTCGATGAACAATTTGTATCGTTTTGAAAAATGCGCTGTCCCTAACTCCAAACTATCGTTAACAAAAAACTGCCTCATGATCGGATTTATACTGTCTATTAGAAACTGGCGTCGCAGCCTGATTTATCTATTTGTACTCGCGAGCCTGGCCCTGGGGGGGGGCACTACTGCCTATACCCAGGAGAGTTCTTCGGCGGTGCTATCAGTCGAAGGAGATGAGCTTCTGGAAGGAGATGAGCTTCTGGTGGACGAAGACGAGCTTTTGACCGATGAGGATGATTTGCTGTCCGCTGACGACGACCTCCTGACCGAAGAAGGCGATGATCTGTTGTCTGCTGACGACGAACTCTTGTCCGGTGACGAGGATGATTTATTGTCTGAAGACGATGACGATTTATTGTCTGAAGAAGGCGATGATCTGACCAGTGGAGATGGGTCAGAAGAAGCTTTGGCCGAATCACAGGATGATGACCAGACTGGCGACGAAGGTCCCGATCTCGCGGCCCTTGAACATCTGGCAATATTTGCCAACAGCAAGTATCCATCGGCAAACACATGTCGAACCTGCCATCCACGGCAATACGATCAGTGGTCGGTGTCGCAACATGCCTATGCTCAGCTGAGCCCTGTATATATGGCGTTCCAGAATGCCGTAAATGGAATTACCAGTGGAACCAATGGTGACTTCTGCATACGTTGTCACAACCAGGTTGGCATGAATCTCGGTGAATCCACATTTATTTCCAATTTTGATCGACCGGCGTCTTCCCGGGAAGGCGTAACCTGCGTTGTCTGCCATCGATTAAACGCTGCATACGGTAAAGTATCCGGCCGATTGCCATTGATTCAGGGTGACCTGACCACGCCTATTTATGGTCCAACCGGCAATGCGGAACTCGAAAGGGTACTTGATAATACTGATGTCTACCGGGTTGTCACTGACCCCGATGAAGCAGGGAGAAAAATTCATGGTGAGGCTGGCCGGTTTCCGCAAATTTCTACCTCGGGTTTTTGTGGGACTTGCCACGACGTCAACCTGTTTAACGGGTTCCGCCTCGAAGAAGCATTTTCTGAATACAAGACATCACCGTCGGCGAAGGAAGGGGTAAGTTGCCAGGATTGTCATATGGGTAAAATTCAGGGAAAAGTCAGCGGATATGAACGAGGTCCTGCGGCAGTTGTGGGCGGAGTTGAAACGATGGAGCGAAAACTGACCGATCACTTCTTTGCCGGACCGGACTACCCACTGGTTCATCCGGGAATCTTTCCACACAATTCAGATGCTGCTGAACTGGCAACCCTGCGTGAATGGGTGGAGTTTGATCATGAAGCAGGATGGGGAACAGATGAATTTGAGGACAACGTCGCCGATGACTATGTATTTCCCGAAAGATGGGGATTCATAGATGATCGATATGACGCCCGGACAATTTTGAACCGTCAATTCAGCCTCCGTGAGCAGGCCACGGGTGAGCGACTGGAGGTATTACAGAACGGCATTGGTCTGGGTGATGTAGCCGTAACCCGGGCCAGCGCCGAAAAGGGCGTGCGGTTTAATGTACCGGTATCAAACCTGACCAATGCCCACAATGTACCAACGGGATTTGACGCAGAACGCGTCATCTGGTTGCATGTCGTATTAACCGACAAGGACGGGAACGTTGTGTTCGAATCCGGAGATCAGGATCCCAATGGTGATGTTCGGGACACGCATTCAACCTATGTCCACAACAATGAGTTGCCCCTGGATAAACAGCTTTTTACCCTGCAATCCAGGTTTATTACCCGCAGCGCGCGGGGGGGCGAACGAGAGCAGGTGCTGGCGGTAAATTATTCTGCAGACCCATTACCGTTTATTCGGCCCTTCACAAGGTCGCTGACCCTGTCAGGTCAACCCGCCGGGGCGCGCAAACACAGACGGACATTGCCACCTTTGGCTACACGACTCGCTAAATATAAAGTCAAGGCGTCAGAGCTTACCGGACCCGGAGAATATGATTTGAATGTGAGACTGCGCTCCGGCGCAATACCGGTAAATTTAATTGACGCCATAAAAGGGGTCGGGTTCGACTATAACCTTTCAGCCAAAGATATCGCTGAGGAGGTCGTGGCCGGGCAGATTACTATTTGGGAGAAAAACTCCAGGATTGTGGTTGAGTAATTTGGATTCGACCGTTTGAAAACCGTGGGAAGCTCAGTACGCTGGGTGTTTTGCAACGACAATAAAATAAGGTGGCGTTTTGAGTAAAAAGTTTAGTGGAATAAATCTATCTATCCCCGCATTATTGCTGGTTTTCTCGTATTCTAATGTGCACGCGGCAGAATCCACCTCATTGCCTGATGAACCCTTGCCGTTTCTGTCAGAAGGTGATTTGCCTGCCAGGACCGCACCTTTGCTCGAACTGGGTGGTGATTTTCTGGGGACCGGAAATATAGATCCGGGCTTCGAGATTTTCACGGGTGCGGTATGGCAACCCAGATTTTGGGTTTACGGTAACGCGCGAACCGCAATTGAACGCAATGATGTGGTTCGTGAGGGCGGCATAACGGCATGGTCGAACCGGCTGGATCTGTTTGGCAACTTGCAGTTGACCGGAACCGAACGGCTTCTGCTGGGATTGACGCCGCTGCACGATGATAATCGGTTTTCCGGTAAAATTTTATCTCCGAGTGAGGATGAGCAAACCATCAATGAACTGAATCTCGATATTGCGACGCTGTTTTTCGAAGGGGATTTAGCGGAAATGTTTCCTCGCTGGGACATACTCGATTCCAAGGCTAATGATTATGGTATTACCCTCGGACGCCAGAATGTGCAGTTTCAGTCGGGGATGATATTGATTGATACTTTTGATGCCTTTGGTGTGTCGAAAAACAATATCAGATTCCCCGGGGTTGATTGGCTGGTCAATTTGCGCACCAGTTATCTGTACGGTTGGAATAATATAAATCGCGATGACAATCAGGAGGATGATGAAGCGGAGCTGTATGGTGCATTCTTCCAGATCGATACCTTTAATCGCACCATCAATTTTGATATTTCCTACGTGGACTCGGAAGCCGATGATGTCCTTGTTGCATCCCTCGATTCCATACAGACCATTGGAAAGATGAGTTCAACATTCCGCATCGCAGCGTCCCAGCCACAGGGAGAGGAGACGCGCAATGCCGGAGATGGTGTACTGTTGTTTGGAGAGATCGCCTGGGTACCACCATACTCCCACGATAATATTTACCTTTCGGCTTTTTCCGCCATCGATAACTACGTATCAGCGGCCCGCGGCCCGAACAATGGTGGTGCTGCGGGGCAGACCGGAATACTATTCGCTGGTCGGGCGGTAGGATCTTTTCCGGCTCCCCTGAGTAATCGAACCAGCGATGCCTATGGGATGGCGTTCGGCAGACAGTTTTTCTTCGATAACAATCGACGCCAGGTTATTCTTGAACTCGGCGCACGAAAAGAAGATTTCACCGATGGCCAGGACGCAGTCGCCGTTGGGGTTCGTTTCCAACAGGCGTTCGGTGCGCGAACAATACTGCAATTAGATGGATTTGTCGTCGATCCGGAAAACGGCGACACCGATACCGGAATCAGATTGGAGTTCCAGGTAAAGTTATAACTTAATGACGCCTTAAAAACTGCGTTTCTGCCCGTTTTCCGCGTTGGATTGCTTTTTGTGATCATCCGCAACCAATCAGGGGTAACAAACACCACGATGCTCCCCGGAAGGGCTTAATATCAACTCTTTTAAATGCCGTCTCAAACGGCCAAGTCCACAAATCGAGGGTTGCTCGAAATAAGTAACCCCATGCCTGTGTCAGCATATCGGTCCTGAAGAACGAGGTTTTTGAGGAAGCGCTATGACAGGTATCCAACAAACTATTCAATTTCGGATAGAAATTTAATAGCGGTAAATCACTCAACCGAAAATCTTCAAAAGGGTATACTTTCAGGACTATCAGCAAACATCGCACTTTAAACTCAAAAAGTTATGAGCAAACCTGATCCATCTCATTTTGTTGCCGAAAATGCCCTTGAACTGGCTATCGGGCGGCAGGTCAAGGCTTATCGTAACAAGCAGGGAATGACGGTAGCCGACCTCGCCCGTCAATCCGGCCTGTCTCCCGGAATGTTGTCCAAGGTTGAAAACGGATTAACGTCTCCTTCTCTGGCTACCTTGAACGGGATCGCCAATGCGCTCAACGTGCCCGTGACGGCATTGTTCAGACTCTATGAGGAAACCAGGGAAGCAACATTTGTTGCCGCTGGAATGGGCCTCAATATTGAACGTCAGGGAACCAGGGCAGGGCATCAATATCAACTACTCGGTCATTCCAGTAGACAATCACCCATGGTCGAGCCATACCTGGTGACGCTGTCCGAAGAATCGGACGTATTCCCTTTGTTTCAACATGACGGGGTCGAATTTATCCATATGCTGGAGGGCGAGGTCATCTATCGCCATGCCAGTAAAACCTATCATCTGGTGGCCGGGGATTCATTGTATTTTGACTCCGAAGCGCCTCACGGACCGGAAGAACTGTTACGACTACCGATACGAATGCTGGCGGTGATAGTTGGACGGCATGGGGAAAACTAATAACTCGATTGCATTGTTTTATTTTCTTAGTGTTAAAATTTGTTTCCTGTCAGTAGATTATTCATCAATACAGTGCTAACATCCGTCACGATAATCAGATTTCAGAACAGGAGATAATTTTAATGTGTGGAATAGTGGGGCTGTATTACAAGAATTCAGCGCTGGAACCCGGCCTCGGTACTATGCTGGCCGATATGCTGGTACAGATGACAGACCGGGGTCCGGACAGTGCCGGGGTAGCGATCTATCACAATCCGGTGCCTACTGGATCAATCAAGATCACGCTACAGGGGAACGATGATGTTGACTGGGAAGCGATCAGACTTGCTATCCGGCAAGATCTCGATAGCAATGCCTCACTTGAGCCGCTGGCAAATCATGCGGTAGTTATCGTTGCAGCGGGAGGGGCGGGTGATTCAGACCGTATCGCGAACTGGGTAGAGCGTCACTTGGAGGATATCAAAATTACCAGTCTTGGAAGTTTGATCGAGATCTACAAGGAAAAAGGGCTGCCAAAGCAATTCATTGAAAAATTCAATTTGCGAGCGATGCAGGGTACACACGCCCTTGGCCACACCCGAATGGCAACAGAGAGTGCGGTAACTACGGAACACTCCCATCCATTTTCTACCGGCCTCGACTTGTGTCTGGTCCATAACGGTTCTTTATCCAACCACAATCAGCTGCGGGAAAAGTTGCGTGCTGAAGGGATTCGTTTTCAGACCGACAATGACAGCGAAGTTGCTGCCGGGTATCTTACCTGGCGATTGGGGCAGGGGGCCACGCTCAATGAAGCGTTGGAGTCGGCTCTGGTTGATCTGGATGGATTTTATACATTCGCCATTGGAACCCATGATGGTTTTGCCGTTATCAGGGATCCCATTGCCTGTAAACCTGCGGTGCTTGCGGAAACCGATGACTGGGTTGCGATGTCGTCAGAGTATCGCGCAATCGCACAATTGCCGAATAGTGACAATGCCCGAATCTGGGAACCCGAGCCAGGCAAAATCTATAGTTGGGAGAAGCATTGAGATGGCACAGTTTGATCTGCAAAACGAAACCGTACGCAAGCTCAATCAGAGTTTGCATCAGGCTGAGGATGCGGCTATTGATATTGAGGTTATTCATTCCGATGGCAAACATAACGTTGCGGCTGGCGCGATGTGTCATGGTGCGATAAATATTCGTGGCCATGTTGGATACTATTGCGCGGGCATGAACAAGCACGCCGATATCACGATTCATGGTAATGCCGGCCCCGGTCTGGCGGAGAATATGATGTCAGGCAGTGTCAGGGTCAAAGGCAGTGCGTCGCAGTACTGCGGTGCCACCGCCCACGGTGGATTACTGGTGATTGAGGGCAACGCTGCTGCACGCTGTGGTATATCGATGAAGGGAGTGGATATCGTGGTCGGCGGCTCCATCGGACATATGAGTGCATTTATGGCTCAAAGCGGACGACTTGTAGTGTGTGGAGATGCCGGTGATTCGCTGGGTGATTCAATTTATGAGGCACGAATTTACCTGCGTGGAAAAGCGGCCAGTCTGGGTACAGATTGCATTGAAAAACCCATGGAAGAAGAGCACCTGGCGGAACTCACCGAGCTGTTGCAACTCGCCGGACTGGACCACGACCCGGGAGAATTCCGGCGCTATGGCTCAGCCCGCCAACTATATAACTTTCAGATTGACAATCTGAGTAGTTACTAGACCGGTATATCTATCAAGGTCACCAAAGGCATATCCATGAACAAAAATATAGACACTAGCTGGTTGCGAGAGTCGGCAACTTTTACCAAACCGGTCATTCGGGAAATTCAACGGGCCGCGCGCGAAGGAATTTACGATATTCGTGGTGCAGGCACCAAGCGCTCGATACCAACTTTTGATGATTTATTGTTTCTCGGCGCTAGTATGTCGAGATATCCTCTGGAAGGGTATCGTGAAAGGTGTGATACCTCGGTGACAATGGGGACGCGGTTTGCCGAAAAACCTATTACTATTTCTACCCCTGTTACCATTGCCGGGATGAGCTTTGGTTCTCTCTCGGCCCAGGCTAAAGAGGCCCTCGGTAGGGGCGCATCTGAAGTGGGCACCAGCACCACCACTGGCGATGGTGGCATGACACCGGAAGAAAGAGGGCATTCCAATTTGCTGGTATACCAGTATCTTCCATCTCGTTATGGCATGAACCCGGATGATTTACGAAAAGCAGATGCGATTGAAATTGTTGTGGGCCAGGGCGCCAAACCTGGCGGTGGCGGTATGTTACTGGGGCAGAAAATCAGTGATCGGGTGGCCCAGATGCGTAACCTGCCCAAAGGTATAGACCAACGCAGTGCTTGCCGCCATCCTGACTGGACTGGTCCGGATGATCTCGAAATAAAAGTTCAGGAACTGCGTGAAATTACCGATTGGCAAAAACCCATCTATATAAAAGTAGGCGCTACCCGTACTTTTTTTGATGTCCAGCTTGCGGTCAAAGCGGGTGCTGATGTGGTGGTGGTAGATGGTATGCAAGGTGGAACAGCGGCGACCCAGGAAGTATTTATTGAACACGTTGGTATCCCCACCTTGCCGGCAACGAGAATAGCGGTAGATGCGCTCAAGGATATGGGGATGCATCGAAAAGTGCAGTTGATCATATCCGGAGGCGTTCGCACCGGCGCAGATGTCGCCAAGGCGCTGGCCATGGGAGCAGATGCAGTATCCATTGGCACCGCAGCACTCATTGCGATGGGTGACAACGCACCTGAGCATGAAGAGGAATACAATGACCTCGGTACCAGCGCGGGATATTATGATGACTGGCAGGATGGCAAGGACCCCAGCGGTATTTCAACCCAGGACCCTGATCTCGGGCGACGACTTGACCCGGAAATTGCCGGTCGGCGGGTTGCGAATTATTTGCGCTGCCTGACCCTGGAAACCCAGACCCTGGCCCGGGCTGCGGGAAAATCAAATGTACGGAATCTTGAGCCCCAGGATCTGGTTGCCTTAACTATTGAAGCGTCTGCTATGGCACGGGTTCCCCTCGCTGGCACCGACTGGATACCAGGTTTTAGTGGAAAATTTTGATTTTGATCCGACCGAACCAAAGGTGTCACCGGAGGTTTCCTGGAGTTAGACACTAGTCATCCAATCCGCTCCGGGTGAAACAAAGCATTCTTTAACGCGCCCTGATAGAATATTTATCAACTCAGAAAACAACACCTTCAACCAGGAATACAACATGGCCACGAATCTCGCTACCGTAGCAAAACAAAAAAAGATCGAGTATTTTCTTATCAGTTTCGTTGACCTGTTTGGCGTATTACGTTCAAAACTTGTCCCGGCCCGTGCCATCGGTGATATGCAGCGTGATGGTGCCGGATTTGCCGGCTTTGCTGCCTGGCTTGATATGAGCCCGGCGGATGGTGACATGTTTGCGGTTCCAGACCCCGATAGCCTTATTCAGTTACCCTGGAAGAAAGAAGTGGGCTGGCTCGCCAGTGATCTGTACCTCAATGGTGTTGCCATAGAAGCGTCGCCACGCATTGCCTTAAAGCGTCAGATCGAAAAAGCGGGAAAAAAAGGCTACCACATGAAGACCGGAGTGGAGTGCGAGTTTTTTCTGGTCAACGGTGATGGCACTGCGGTGGCAGATGGCGCTGACACCCAATCCAAACCCTGTTATGACCAGTCTGCGTTAATGCGGCGCTATGATGTCATTACCGAAATATGTGATGCCATGATCGAACTGGACTGGGGGCCTTATCAAAATGACCACGAAGACGCCAATGGTCAATTTGAGATGAACTGGGATTACGACGACTGCCTGAAAACTGCAGACCGGCACGTCTTTTTTAAATATATGACCCGCCAGATTGCAGAAAACCACGGACTCAGGGCAACTTTTATGCCAAAGCCATTTCTCAATTTGACCGGGAATGGTTGCCATGCCCATGTGTCGCTCTGGGACAGTACTGGCAAGAAAAATCTGTTTTTCCATAAAACAGATGAAATGGGTCTGTCGAAGCTGGCTTATTCATTTCTCGGTGGCATCATGCACAGTGTGGAAGAATTGACCTCAATTTTTAATCCGACGGTTAACAGCTACAAACGTATTAATGCACCTCGCACCACATCCGGTGCAACCTGGGCCCCCAACGCGGTTAGTTATGGGGGCAATAATCGTACCCATATGATACGCATTCCCGATGCCGGGCGTTTCGAAATGCGATTAATGGATGGTGCGGTTAATCCTTATCTGTTGCAGGCAGGTATTCTGGGTGCAGGGCTGGATGGGATGGCCAACAAGCGGGACCCGGGCAAACGGCTGGATATCAATATGTATACCGAAGGGCACAAGGCCCACGGACTCAAAAAATTGCCACTAAATTTACTCGACGCCATTCGTTTGACCGCGAACAGCAAGTCGCTGAGGGAGGCCCTTGGCAAGGAATTAATCGATGCCTACTGTAAGCTGAAACTGAACCAATGGAATGATTTCACCCGTTCCATGAGTGACTGGGAACGACAAAATACGCTGGACTGCTAGCCTGACGTCTCTATCCAGTGATGTAAACAAACACCCCGGAATTCCGGGGTGTTTTACTTTGGAATGGTACGTGAACGGCGAAGATTTCAGATCATTCTTTGCTCAAACAAACAATCGTTCAAACAATGGCTTGTATTATCTATTTTCCGACGATTTGATCTTTTAGTGAACCGACAATGGTCAGCATTTCACCCTTTTCCTGTTCTGGTACATTGAGGCTATCGAGGGCGGCCGCCAGGCTTTCGGCAGTCCAGCCAAATTCCTCCTCGGTTACGTTCATGCCGTCATGGGCAACTTCCATGGAACTGCCAGAGTAGACGCAAGGGCCGCCGGTGACATCACACACCAGGGTTGAGACGTATCCTTTCAAACGTGGCAAATCGGCAGTTCCCCAACGGGTTGCTATGCGTTCATCGGCGAAGTTGTTGATAAAAAACTGATCTACAACCGCTTCTATCGCATCCATGCCACCGAGGCGATCATATAATGTGTCGGCGGACAGGGCGGCGCCGGTTCCTCCTGCCAACAGTCCTGCGGCGAGTACGCCCTGCATCAATCTTTTTTGAATCGTCTCAAAATTCATTTCAGAATCCTCATTTAGTAACGTTAATGTAATAAGCGTTTCATTGGTTGAACGCCGGGTCAGTGTAGCACTTCTGGATAAAAAATTGAAAGAACATCAAGGTGGTTTTCAGGTAAGTCCCTGTCATTACAACCAGATATCTGTCGAGTGTATTACCGAAGTAATCCACTCAGGGCAGCAATGACTCGTTCCACTTCGGCGGCGCAATTGTAGTGAGAGAAACTGATCCTGAGCACACCGTCTTCACTGTCCTCAATGCCCACTGATTCAAGCAGTCTTTTGGCATAAAAATGTCCGTTACCAGCGGCGATATCAGCGTCTGCCAATCCCCGGGACAGTGCTTCAGAACTCATCATAGATGAATGAACGGCGATATTGGCTTCACGTCCATCCATGGTTGGGCGACCAACAATTTTCAGCGGTAAATTGGCGATACCATCCAGCAGTTGCTGACAGATAGCATTTTCATGGAGATGCATCAGATTCGATATTTGCTGGGCCTTTTCGTAAATATTTTTCTCAGAATCGCCATAATGATGTTGATGACTGGCGGCAAAGTAATCACCCAATCCATCCAGTGCAGCGATAGAACCATGGTCGGGGCCAGCACTATCAAATCGTTTCTCAGGGTACTCGATATTGAAGTAATGACACTGGGGATCCAGCTCGCTGGCAAAATCTGGTGCTACATACATGATTCCGAGATGGGTGGCATAGGTTTTATAGGTGCTGAAACAATAGGCATCCGGTTGCATCCTGGGAATTGCCGGCCAACGATGGGGGGCATAGGAAACACCATCAACGATCACCCGAATTCCCCGCGGACGAGCCAGTGAAATCACCTCCTCTATCGGGTTCACCGTTCCAATAATATTTGAACTATGGGTCAGGCAGATGACCCTTACTGATGGGTCAATCAATGATTCAAGAACTGCCAGGTCAAGCTCACCCTGACGGTCGATATTCCATGTCCTGAATTCGGCTCCGGTGCGCTGACACAATCTTTCCCAGGCACCTATATTGGCTTCGTGATCCTGACCGGACACGATAACCGCATCATTCTTGCCCACCACCGCAGAACAGGCCACCGCCAGGGTATTAAAATTCTGGGTAGTCGATGGTCCAATGGTCACACTTTGCGGCGAAACCCCCAGTAAATCGGCCATAGTCTGACGGCCGGCGTCCATTTGTTCACCAGCTGCCCGACAAATCTCGCTGGCACCATAGGGCTGCACTTTATTGGCGGTATAGAATTTAAATAATTTTTCCAGTACCGGACCAACGACATAACTGCCACCCGCGCTTACGAAAAAGGCTGTTTTTTTGGGGAGTGGCTGTTTAAACGCAGGGAAGCAGTCCCGAACGTAATCGACATCGAGTTGAGGGGTAGTCATTAGTGATCCTTAGATAGCGTTTTGGGTTGTATATGGTGAACGCAGGAGTCTGGAGCAGTGGTTGGAGTCTGTCAATTAACTTCACCGTGGTGTGGATAAGATTTCTATTGGATTTTTTGGTTACAGATGATTAGGATAGAATAAACTGTCACCCAGGATAGAGAGAATGAAAATTGGCATGGTTGGTTTGGGCCCCATGGGGATGAACCCGCAATGGTGGTTGTGCCACGTATTGAGAAGAATATGAATATTTTGATTACCGGAGGTGCAGGGTTTATCGGCCAACGCCTTGCAAAGAAATTATTGCAACTGGAAGAACTGGTGTTGGACGGCATTTCTGCCCCGGTTGAAAAAATATTATTGGCCGACCGCGCCCATCCCGAGAGTTGGCATCCAGGCCTGGAAACCAATCCAGCCGTGGAAGTCCGATATGGAGATATTGGAGACCCCGGTTACGTACGTAGCCTGTTTGATCAGGAGATTGATGTAGTGTTTCATCTGGCTTCCATTGTCAGCGGTCAGGGGGAGCAGGATTTTGACCTTGCTCTTCGAGTCAATCTGGAGGGTTTGCGACATCTGTTTGAACAGATTCGGCGGCAACACAATAATACACGGGTGGTCTTCACCAGTTCCATCGCGGCATATGGTGGCGACAATTTACCTGATATTGTGGATGACTATTCCAAATTGACACCAACCACAACTTACGGAGTCACCAAAACCATTGGCGAGTTACTCATCAATGAATACAGTCGCAAACAGTTTTTTGATGGCAGGAGCGCCCGGCTTCCAACAGTTGTCATCAGGCCGGGCAAACCCAATAAGGCGGCTTCCAGTTTTGTCAGTGGGCTTTTTCGGGAACCACTTGCAGGCGAGTCTTGTGTGATTCCGGTGGATCCCGCCCAACCGATGTCCGTACTGGGCTATCGTGCGACCGTTGATGGAATTATCCGGCTCGCTGAATTATCGTCAGATAAACTGGGAACAGACCGTGGTGTGGGTTTGCCCGCGTTTAATGTCACCGTGCGGCAGTTGATGGAAGCATTGAAAAACGCTACTGGCAGACAAAATCCTGGTGAACATATTCTCAGGATAGATGACGCTATTGTTGCAATCTGTAGTGGCTGGCCAAAATCCATCGATTCCAGTCGCGCACTGGCCCTGGGATTTCCCATTGAGGCAAAACTGGAAGAGATCGTGGAGTACTATGTCGAAGACTATATCAGTATCTGATCATGGCAAAAATTAACATCCAGTTTACGCTTTTTTCCGCTTTCTATGCGCCACTTATTGTCACCATGTCCGGTGGTTTCCTGAAACGTGAAGGGCTGGAACAGGAGTGGTCGGTATCGGCACCTGGAAAATCAGCGGTGGCGGCGATTGTGGATGGTTCGGCGGATGTCATTCAGTCGGCGCCCAGTCAGGGATTTAATTCCCTGAAAAATGGAGAAATACCCGCAGCAGTGCACTTTGCCCAGATCAATGAAATGGACGGGTTTTTTATCACCGGGCGTCACAGTGATCCTGACTTCACCTGGAAAAAGCTCGAAGGTGCCGAGGTGGTAATGTTCAAGGCAGGGCAACCTGCTGCCATGTTTCGATATGCCTGCCACAAGGCCGGAATTGACTATGGGGCAATTATCCCCGTCAATCCGGGTGGCGCAGCGGATATTGACACCGCATTCAGAAACGGTCAGGGCCAGTATGTTCAGCAACAGGGGCCATTCCCTCAACAACTGCAACACGATGGTGTGGGTAGCATTGTGGCCCAGGTCGGGCCGTATATCGGTCCCTGTGCATTTTCCAGCCTCGCCGCATCCCGGGATTGGCTACGCACGGAAGAAGCCCGGGCGTTTATCCGGGCCTACAGTGCTGCACGCAAGTATCTCAATGATGCTCCCGCCAGTGAGATAGCTGCCAGCCTGAAACCGTATTTTCCAGATATTGATGAGTCCTCATTACAAAGCTGCATTTCTACCTACCAGCAACTTGGTTGCTGGACTCCACATGTGGAAATCAAACGTGATGCTTATGAAGTCATTCTGGATGTATTTGAGTATACCGGTGGTATATCTGAACGATACGCCTATGATCTGGTTTGTACTGCACCACCACTTGCATGAATTCACTCAAGACCAACAGTTTGCTGTAAAAACAGACAACAGATAGTTGCCTGGAAGTTGCAGAATCTTGTTACGTGATGAAACCTGATTGATTAAAAACAGTACGCTATTCCCCGGCTGATATAACCTTGTCACGCGCCAATTGTGCGATTTGTTCGAGGCTGTATCCAGCTTCATTGAGCACCTCTCGGGTGTGTTGTCCCAGTAATGGAGCGGGGCGTTTCACACCGCCGGGAGTGCCATGAAACTTCACCGGAGCACCGATGGTATCAATGACACCGGCGGTGGGATGATTGACTTTTGTCACCATTTTTCGTGCAAGCACCTGAGGATCCTGATGCATCTCGCCAATAGTGAGTACCGGTCCTGAGGGTATACCCGCTTCATTCAAAAGTGTCACCCATTCATCAGTATCTTTGGTCGTGAAATAAGATTCCAGTACCGCGACAAGTGCTTCACGGTTCTCCATCCGGGCCTGGTTGGTGGCAAAACGACTGTCCTGCCCCAGTTGTCCGGCACCGATTACAGTGAGCATACGTTCCCAGTTGCTCCGGTTTGCAGCACCAAGATTAATCCAGCCATTGCGGGTGGCAATGGACTGATAAGGAGCATTCAATGGATGGGCAGAGCCCATGGGACCTGGAGATTCGCCAGTGGCGAAGCAGATGGCAGATTGCCAGTAGGTGTGTGTAATAGCGGCTTCAAACAGTGAGGTATCTACCCGTTGTCCCTGACCACTTTGTAACTTCTGAGCGTAGGAGGCGCATACACCCATGGCTGCAAGAATACCTGCGGTGATATCGGAAATCGGTGGTCCAATTTTAACTGGCGGTCTCCCCGCGGCTTCTCCGGTGATGGACATCAATCCGGACATCCCTTGCGCAATGAGATCAAAACCTCCCCGGGTCTTATAAGGACCGGTTCTGCCAAAACCCGAAATCTCACAATAGATCAGCCCCGGGTTTACCTGCTTCAGTGTTTCATAGTCGAGACCCAGCTTTTTCATGGTGTCGTGGCGGTAATTTTCGATAACGACATCGGCATCTTTTAACAGGGTTAACAATACCTCACGCCCATCTGTGTGCTTCAAGTCAAGAACAATACCCCGTTTGTTGCGGTTCATCATCATAAATGCAGCAGACTCACCATTAATGTCCGGTGGCAGTGTTCTGCGAGTATCGTCTCCACTGCCAATTTTCTCCACCTTGATAACATCTGCACCCATATCGGCCAGCATTAACCCACATACCGGGCCGGCCATAATATGGGCCAGCTCTACCACGCGCATTCCCACCAGGGGGCCGGTACGCTCGATACTCATTTCAACTGCCAGTCCATTGCGGTTTTCGTTTGCTCAGAAATGCGTCAAGCCCCTCATGGAAATCATTGCTGGTGTAACACTGTACAATCAAATCGTCGCCATCAATTTCTGCTACTTTTTCCTGTAGGCGTCGTAGTCCTTCCCTGGTCGCATATAGGGTCAGTGGCGCATGGGTTGCCAACTGGTCAGCGAGTTCCCTGGCACGTATCATTACGTCGTCGACAATTTCCGATACGAGGGCAATGGCCAGTGCTTCTTCCGCTTCGATCAATCGTGCGGTAAGGATGATTTCTTTGGTGCGCGCGGTACCCAGTAGTGCCACGACGCGGGAAAGGTTGGAGACAGACAGGCAATTTCCCAGCGTTTTCGCGATAGGAAACCCAAATTTAATATCAGGCGTGGCAATGCGTAAATCGCAACATGCAGCAATCGCTGCTCCGCCTCCTGTACAGGCCCCGTGAATTGCCGCAATAGTTGGTACCGTCAGTTTTTCAAGAGTGCCGAGCACATACTCCATGCGTCGCTCGTATTGAATGGCGTCATCAGCAGTAGAAAAATTTCTGAACCGGGAAATGTCAGTACCAGCAGCAAATGCCCGATCGCCGGCACCGGTAAGTATCAATGCGTGAATACCACTGTTATTTGTTGTGATCTCCTGGCATATCTCCGCTAGTCGATCATACATTTCGAAAGTTATTGCGTTCCTTGCCCGGGGTCGATTGAATGTGATGATGCCTGTGCCATCGACCACATCATAGAGTAGTTCTTCAGTTATCATTATCTATTCGGCTCGTCCTTTATCAGAAAAATTCATTATCGACATGCATGACAGTGCAACTGTAGTAATCTGTCCAGAAAGTTCATTTGGCTTATGCCTTAAAGATTATATGCCGCTTTGACGGATTCAAATTTGATCATCAGATGATCTCGCAGTATTTGTCCCAATGCCTGACCATCCCGTTTTTCCAGGGCATTCAGAATTTGTTCATGTTCTTCAACCGCACGGGCCCAACGGTCAGCGGACATATTCGCAAGATATCTTGCGCGTACGATTCGACCGGCCAGGTTTTCGTAGATGGTTGCCAACGCCTCGTTGTCCGCTGCAAATAAAATATTCCTGTGTATAGCTTGATTCAGTCGAAAGTATTCGGGGAGGTTGCCGTTATCGTAATGTGCAACCATTTCATGGTGCAGTCGCCGTATATGATTGATTGCCTCTTCAGTTATACGCTGACAGGCAAGTTCCCCCGACAGTGCTTCAAGACTGGCCATCACCGGGAAGACATCTTCAATCTCGTCCAGCGTAAGCTTTGCCACTATAGCACCACGATTCGGCATTAATTTAACCAGGCCGTCAGATGCCAGGACTTTTAACGCCTCACGCAGGGGTGTTCGTGACACCATAAATCGATCGCAAAGCTCCTTCTCAGGAATTTTACTGCCAGCGACGAGATCGCCTTCATGAATCATTTCTCGCAGACGCTCAACCAACTCGGCATGCAGAGTACGTCTTTGTATGGGTTTTGCAAGATCAGTAATAGTCATAGCGGGTTGCTAAATTGGCTCCCTGGTTCGCTGTTAAGCCAGCGGGGGAATGTTTTTGTTGCCTGTAACAAATAAATCATTAACTGTAATATTATATTATGAATTCACTTGACATGAATAATGAATTCAATTTATTGTACAATTAATTTTTAAGGTCCCGCAGGTAACTAATCAGGTTAAAAGCGGACATTTATAATAATCAGTAAAAGTCTTTCCAATGATTTTGTTGATGGTTACCGCGTGTTGAAATACAAGAACATATTAAAATTCAAGAACATAAAAGATAGATAGTTTAAAAAAATGAATAAATCCGGACGCCATTTTCTGCAGATTCCCGGTCCCACCAATGTCCCGGATCAGGTTCTCAGAGCAATGGATTTTCCCACTATAGATCATCGGGGTCCTGAATTTGCTACCTTGGGTAGCAGGGTTCTGGAGGGTATGAAATCCATTATCCAAACCCGTCAACCGGTTTTCATTTTTCCGGCATCTGGCACCGGCGCTTGGGAAGCCGCACTGGTAAACACACTTTCGCCGGGAGATCGGGTTTTAATGTACGAAACTGGCCATTTTGCTACTTTGTGGCAGCGGTTAGCTGAACGATTGGGATATAAGCCCGAGTTTATTGCCGGTGACTGGCGCGGGGGTGTTGATCCTGAATCCATTTCGGAACGCCTGATGGACGATAGTAAACATGAAATTAAAGCGGTCTGCGTCGTTCATAACGAAACATCTACCGGATCGACAAGTCGAATAGAAGAAATCCGTAGTGTCATTGACGAAGCCAATCATCCCGCCTTGCTGATGGTTGATACTATTTCTTCATTAGCTTCTATCGATTACCGCCATGATGAATGGGGTGTGGATGTGACCGTGGCCGGGAGCCAGAAAGGATTAATGATGCCGCCGGGATTGTCGTTTAATGCCGTTAGCGAAAAAGCTCTGTTGGCCGCAAAAAATGCAAAATCCACTTTTTCTTACTGGTCATGGGAGGAAATGTCCGGCCCCAATGCGACTGGCTTCTTCCCCTATACTCCGGCCACTAATTTATTGTATGGTCTTGCTGAGGCAATAGAAATGCTTTTGCAGGAAGGGCTGGAAAATGTATTTGCTCGTCACAATCGTCTTGGATTTGCCACGCGTACTGCGGTCAATACCTGGGGCCTTGAATTGCTCTGCCAAAACCCTCGGCATTATTCCAGTTCCCTGACTGCAATATTGTTGCCCCCGGGACACGATGCGGACGAATTTCGACGTGTTGTGCTGGAGAACTTTAATATGTCGTTGGGTAATGGCTTATCTAAAGTTGCAGGAAGAGCATTTAGAATCGGTCATCTGGGAAGTATTAATGAATTGATGTTGGTGGGCACATTGGCGGGTGTAGAAATGAGTCTTGAATTGTCAGGCGTGCCTTATCAATCGGGCGGTGTGCAGGCAGCTATGGATAGTTTCAGTGATCGCACCACTGACGAACAAAATCCCCCGCAGGTTGCCAGTATTTAACTTGCTATAACTGTAAAACCCAAACAATATACTAATTAACTGGAGATAATTATGAAACTTTTAAAACTCTTTGCCGGCGCACTGATTGCTGTGCTGGCCGCTGGCCCTGTTGAGGCTGAACTAATTCTCAAATTCGGGCATGTTGGCAAGCCGGGATCGTTGTTTGAAGCCAGCGTTGTAGAATTTGCCAAACGAGCTAACGCAAATCTTGAAGGTAAAGCAGAAGTTCAGGTATTTGGCTCTTCTCAACTTGGGAAAGACAAAGAACTATTGCAAAAAATAAAGCTGAACCAGATCACATTCTCACTACCGTCTTCGGTAATGTCATCGGTTGCAGATGAGTTCGGTATATTTGAAATGCCGTATATTATAAAAGATCGCGATCATATGGGCAGGGTAGAGGATGCACTAATGGATAAAGTGCTACAACCTGCGGCAAACGCCAAGGGGTATCGAATTCTTGCGTTGTTCGAAAACGGTTTTCGTCACATCACCAATAACACTCGTCCGGTAAACGTTCCGTCTGATCTCGAAGGTATAAAACTACGCACACCAAAAGGTGCGTGGAGAGTGAAGATGTTCAAATCTTATGGTGCAAATCCGACTCCAATGTCATTTTCTGAAGTGTTTACCGCGCTCCAGACCGGCGTAATTGATGGTCAGGAAAATCCG
This sequence comes from uncultured Gammaproteobacteria bacterium, assembly GCA_964403545.1. GTDB lineage: Bacteria > Pseudomonadota > Gammaproteobacteria > Arenicellales > Poriferihabitantaceae > VYFG01. The sequence goes on along the minus strand of CAYOGN010000201.1, from coordinate 13,367 downwards.
TACGCGCAAATTGCATCAGCCAAGTTCCAGGAAGTTCAGAAGTATCTGTCGATCACCGGACACGTCTATACCCCTGCTTATGTGCTGGTGTCAGAAGAACATTTCTCAGCATTGCCTCAGGATGTCCAGGACATTCTCGTTGCCACGGCGAAAGAGACCCAGGCATTTGTTTATGAACTGGCAGCGCAACTTGAAACAGATTTGCTGGCTGAACTGAAAGCTGGTGGCATGGAAGTCAACAATGCAGACAAGCAGGCATTTATCGATGCATCCAAGCCAATCTATGAAGAGTTTTCTTCCACTGTTTCCGGTGGTAGTGAGTTGATCGAGACCGTGCTCGGTCTCGCAAACTAGTTTTTACTAATGAGAATGCCCTGTTTCGGGCATTCCTGATGTTATGTAGTTAACGCAGGCCAGGGTTTGTCCAGGCCTGCGGTGTTTTCTGAGAAGCTCCGATTGACACCAGGCGAATCGCCGGGTTACGACGAAATAATGAGGGCTCCCGAGTGTTTTCCGTGATTGATTCATGAATTCATTGCTTGCAATAACCGCACCAATTGATAAAGGACTCCGATGGTGTCTCGAATGGATCACGATTTTTTTGATGATTGTATTAACCGTGATCGTCATCGTTGCAGTGATTTATCGTATCTTCGGGGATTCCCTTTCCTGGTACGATGAAGTTGCTGCCATCGGTCTGTCATGGATCACTTATTATGGGGCCGCACTCGCTGCTTTGCGTCGTGGCCATATAGGATTTGACAGCGTACTGCTCAGCATCCCTATGCCCTGGAGGATGGTGGCTGTGGTTGCAGCGGAAATACTGGTTATCGGTTTTTTTGTGCTAATGGCAAAAGCGGGTTTCCAGGTACTGGCCGTTCTTCAGGGTGACGCGCTGGTGTCTTTGGTCTGGGTTCCGGTACAGCTCACGCAATCGGTTATTCCAATTGGTGCAATTTTGTTTATCGCAGCTGAACTTCTCAGCCTGCCTCGCTATTGGAGGCAGATTGCAGAAGGCCGGGGTGTGGAACACCGTTAATCGGAAGGAATTACTGAAGGAACCTTATGCTACTTCTCACTATTTTTCTGTCACTGATCGCCATGATCTGCCTAAATGTGCCTATTGCGGTAGCTCTCGCGCTGTCAGCTGTGCTGGGACTGTTGATGACAGAAGGCTATAGCAGTCTGGTGACCATTGCGCTGGATATGTACGACGGTTCCACCAAGTTTTCGTTAATTGCGATACCAATGTTTGTCCTCGCCGGGGCCATTATGAATGCCAGTGGCATTTCTCAACGCCTTATTGCATTTATTTCTTCTTTGCTTGGGTTTATTCGAGGCGGCCTCGCCATGGTAACGGTAGGCGTATCGATGTTTTTCGCAGAAATTTCCGGAAGCGCGGTTGCCGATGTAGCGGCCATTGGATCTATCCTGATTCCCGCAATGAAGAAAAAAGGCTACGGTGCACCATTTGCTGCCGCTGTTACATCATCGTCAGCCTCGCTCGCGATCATCATTCCACCTTCCATTCCCATGATTCTTTATGCAGTATCCGCTAATACCTCGGTAGAACAGTTATTTGTCGCCGGCTTTATGCCCGGTTTTCTGGGTGGTTTCGGGTTGATGGCAGTATCTTACTATTTTGCCCGGCGATATAACTTCCCGGTGGAAGAAGTTTTCAGATTGCAGCGTGTAAAAGAAACATTTGTTGATGCACTACCAACATTTTCCCTGCCAGTCATTATTCTTGGCGGCATATTTGGCGGTTTTGTCACCGCTACTGAAGCAGCAGGCCTGGCAGTATTGGCCTCATTGGTCATTGGTATATATTATCGCGAATTCAATCTCAATCGGCTCAAGGAAGCGATGCTGGATGGTGGAGTGCAGACTGCGGTAGTGATGTTGCTGGTCGCTGCATCTGTGTTAATGGGCGGGTTTCTGACCCGTGCCCAGGTGCCCCAGGAAATTGCCCGACAGATACTGGAGTTCACTGATAACAGGTATGTCATATTATTGATATTAAATGTATTTTTTCTGGTGATCGGATTTTTTCTCCATTCTGCAGCGGCCATTATTCTGGTGGTGCCGATCATCATCCCGCTCATTCATGCCGTTGGTATAGATCCGGTGCATTTTGGTGTTATTGTTACCTTGAATCTGGCTATCGGCCAGCAGACACCACCGGTAGCAAGTGTTCTGATCACATCCTGTTCTATTGCAGGGGCGAATATCTGGCAAGTTTCCAAAATAAATATCTACTTTGTTGCGGTATTGCTGACGGTCCTGTTGTTGACTACCTATGTACCTGCAGTACCCATGTTTCTTGTGGAATACTTTTATCGGTAAAGTGATCGATGCTTACCCTTGATCTCGCAAGAAAAATGATTGCCGCCGCCTTTGATCACGCGAGCTACCTGGGGTTGAAGCCGCTGGGTGTGGTGGTGCTCGATGCAGGTGGCCATGTAGTTGCCTTCGAACGTCAGGATGGTGCCAGCAATCTACGATTCAAGATGGCGTTTGGCAAGGCAAACGGGGCGCTTGCCATCGGGGTCGGATCGAGAAAACTTTATGAGCGGGCTCAGAAACAGCCCTACTTTATCAGTTCAATAAACACCCTCGCGGACGGCGCACTTATCCCTGTCCCGGGGGGGGTGTTAATCCGGAACAAAGATACTGAAATTATCGGTGCTGTAGGCATTACAGGTGATAACTCGGATAATGATGAACGTTGCGCTGTTTATGCTATTGAGATGACTGATCTGGTCGCTGACCCTGGCTAGTGCTTTTTTCAAATCATGGAGCAAATCCATCACTTCCGTCGCGTAGTGAATGTCTGATCGAATCAAACCTGCCGCTCTGTTATTATAAATTATTAACTAAACACGAATTCAATAACCATGTATAAAACAACAATCGCCGGAAGCTTGCCGAAACCGGGTTGGCTCGCAGAACCAGAAAAGTTGTGGGCACCGTGGCGTCTTGAGGGTGCAGATCTGGAGCGGGGGAAGCGAGATGCATCGCTGGTCTGGCTGAGTGAGCAGGAGGCATCGGGCATTGATATTGTAACCAATGGCGAACAGTTCAGAGAGCATTTTGTACACGGTTTTCTTAAACATGTTGATGGAATTGACTGGAACAAGATCACCACCATGGGTATTCGTGACAACAGATACGATGCTGATGTGCCTACGGTAACCGGTCCGGTATCACGTAAATACAAAATTCACTCAGACGAAGTTGCTTTTACCCGTGCGCACACCAAAAGTGAACTCAAATTCACGCTTCCTGGACCGATGACCATATGCGACACTATTGCCGACGAACACTATGGTCGACGAGCAGATATGGCGATGGCATTTGCTGAGTTACTGAACCAGGAAGCGCGTGAACTCGCCAGTATCGGTGTAGATTTGATTCAGTTCGACGAGCCTGCATTTAATGCATTTATGGGGGACGTTAAAGAGTGGGGGATAGATGCCCTGCACAAAGCCATTCAAGGATTACCATGCAAAACGGCAGTGCACATTTGCTATGGATATGGTATTCAGCAAAATATTGACTGGAAAAAATCGTTGGGCTCGGAGTGGCGTCAATACGAAGAAATATTCCCGGCAATTAATGCCAGCCGGATCGACCAGGTTTCTCTGGAATGTGCCAATTCTAAAGTGCCCATGTCACTGATTGGATTACTCAAAGACAAAAAAGTAATGGTTGGTGCTATCGACGTAGCCAGTTTTGATATTGAAACACCTGAACAAGTGGCCGCAGTTATAAATGAAGCTGGTAAGTACGTTTCCAGCGAGCAGATTTCACCTTGCACAAACTGCGGTATGGCACCTCTGCCGCGGGATTTGGCCTTAAAAAAGCTAAAGGCTCTCGGAGATGGTGCACGACTTGCTGCTGGTAAGAAATAGGGTTGCTAAATTTATTTAAAATTGACACCCGAGATCTGCAAAAACGGGTAATATAATTCTGGAATTTGATTTACAATCCGGTTAGAGGCTCGATCATCTATGGCGGTGAAGGCTGGTCTCCCAGGTGGCGAAAAGTTGTGAACCCGGTCAGGCCCGGAAGGGAGCAGCCGCAGCAACGAATTCGGGTGCCTGGGTAAGGCTGGTTGGACCCGCCACCTCTATATCCCTGCATGTAGGGCCACTATTTCCATTTCGGGTTGACGGTTTAAATTTATCCAATTTCATTATCTTGTTCCTTAATCCTGCTCCACAATGAGTTACCAGGCACTTGCTCGCAAATGGCGACCCAGGAGTTTTGACGAGGTAATTGGCCAGGATCACGTTGTCTCCGCACTGACCAATGCGCTGGACAGTCAGCGTGTACACCATGCTTTTTTATTCACTGGCACCCGGGGAGTGGGTAAAACAACCCTCGCACGTATTTTTGCCAGGGCGGTCAATTGCGAAAACGGGATCAGTTCTACGCCTTGCGGGCAATGTATTGCTTGTGTTGGTGTTGATCAGGGAAACTATATTGACCTGATCGAAGTAGATGCGGCGTCCCGGACTAAGGTAGATGACACCAGAGAACTGCTGGAGAACGTCCAGTATGCGCCGACCCAGGGTCGTTTCAAAATCTACCTGATCGACGAAGTGCATATGCTTTCCACTCATAGCTTTAACGCGCTACTGAAAACGCTGGAAGAGCCTCCATCCCATGTGAAGTTTCTGCTCGCGACGACCGATCCGCAAAAACTGCCGGCGACCATCCTGTCGCGCTGTATACAGTTCAATCTCAAAGCCATGGATTTGGAGCACCTGAATGGCCAAATGGACAAAATTTTGCATTCCGAGGGGATAGCATTTGACGCCGAGGCACTGATGATACTCGCCCGCTCCGCCGATGGTAGTGTACGTGACGCGCTTAGTCTGCTGGATCAGGCTATTGCCTATGGCAATGGCGAAGTTCGTAGTGACCAGGTGCGCTCAATGCTGGGCATGATCGATGATATTTTTACCCATCAGATAATTGAACAAATATGTACGGAAGAAACCGCTGGATTGCTCGATACTGTAACCAGTATGGCAGAGCGATCGGTGAGTTATAGCGCTGCCCTCGATGAAATCCTCGGTACCTTGCACAATATTGCGCTATACCAGGTAAGTCCTCAGGCGGTGGAATGGAAGGGCATCGATTCTGCAACCATCGCGCCCCTGAGTGAAATCGCAGATGCCGAACTATTGCAATTGTTGTACCAGATTGCCTTGATCGGAAAACGGGATTTGATGCTGGCTCCGGACCCACGTACCGGGTTTGAAATGATACTGCTCAGGATGGCAGCCTTTCAACCGGTCGGTAGTGGCAAGCCCCCGCAGCAGACAGCAACCACTGTTCGACCTCCAGAAAACAGGTTTGATATCCGTAGTGAACCTGAAAAAGCTCCCGCGCCCGACGGGAAGGTGAATTCGAAGCCCGATTCCAGAACTGCGGAAATCTCCACTGATATCGCCCCGATAAGTAATTTAGCGTCACCCAGGGATATAAATGGACGGTCAAAAGCAGGCCTGACTCCTGTTATCGCACCAGCTCCAGAGACAGGTGAGGTGAATTTATCCGGGACCATGAAAACTGGTACCGATAAGGGAAAAACCGATGATATCGCGACGATGAAGGCGGTCACAAAGGATTATTCGATTGCGGAATCTACGGATAAATTAGTTGGGAAAAACCTGGCCAGTCAACAGGGTTGGGCTGAATTTATCGAACATTCTGGGCCTGAAGGATTGGCAAAGGAGTTAATGATGAATATGGCGCCAGTATCGTTCCGGGATAACACGCTGGAAGTTGTGCTGAACGAGGATTCCAGGCATTTGTTCAATAATGGCAGAATGAAAAAAATTGAGCAATTTTGTGTTGGCCGACTGGGTAAAGATTTTCGCCTCAAAGTGGAGATTGAGCAGCTCGCCGAAGGGCAGCCCGAAACGCCTTCACAGCAAAAACAGCGAGAGAGCCGGCAACGACAGCAGTCCGCCAATCAGGCTTTTACCCATGATCCCAACGTACAGGAACTGGTGGATTTGTTCGATGCAGAGATTGTTACCGACTCAATACGCCCGCCTGCGACGTAGTCTGGCGAATTGAATTTAAACCAGATTTAAACCGAATACATTTTTTGAGAGGCAACTATGAAAGGTCAACTTGGCAATATGATGAAGCAGGCCCAGGCAATGCAGGAAAATATGCAGAAAGCTCAGCAGGAACTGGCCAATATGGAAGTAACCGGGCAATCGGGTGCCGGCATGGTGGAGATCGTGATGACCTGTCGCCACGATGTACGCAAGGTCAATATCGAACCCGCATTGATGCAGGATGATCGTGAGGTTCTGGAAGATTTGATCGCGGCGGCGATGAATGATGCGGTACGCAAAGCTGAGAAAGCCTCCGAAGAAAAAATGGGCGGGATCACTGCCGGGCTCAATATTCCCGGGATGAATCTGAAACTCTGACGCGGTCACATCTTGTATTGGAGACTCAAAACTGATGCCTGATCCAGTCTCTATACAGGCGCTGAAGGAGGCGCTGCAGCGCCTTCCCGGAATTGGTCCCAAGTCGGCCCAGCGCATGGCCTTCCATCTGCTCGAACGTGATCGAGAGGGGGCACGACAAATTGGCGAAGCTATTCGCCATGCGTTACTCAAAGTTAACCACTGTGAGCGCTGCAATAGTTTTAGTGAAACCGTGCTGTGTGGTATTTGTGGCTCCAACAGGCGTGATCCCGGTAAATTATGCGTGGTAGAAACACCGGCGGATCTTGAGGCCATTGAGCAGGCCGGGGTTTATCAGGGAATGTACTTTGTTCTCATGGGCAGCTTATCTCCTCTGGATGACATCGGGCCTGAGCAACTGGGAATCGATCAGTTAATCAAGCTGGTGACCGAACAGGCCATAGATGAATTGATTCTCGCCACTAATCTCACCATGGAGGGGCAGGCTACTTCGGACTTCATCGTCGAACTGATGCAGCCACGAGGCATTCCTGTTACCCGCCTTGCCAGAGGATTGCCGATGGGAGGTGAGCTGGAATATATGGATTCAGGAACCCTGAATCAGGCGTTTGTCGATCGTAAATCAATCCGCAACTGATTATCGATCAAGCGCTGATGGGTTGTTCCGGATTCATTGTTTAATTGATGTCATTGCAGTTGCCTGAGCCGCAACGATACGCTGCCTGTATCGAGTACTGTGGACTCAATTATGCCGGTTGGCAGCGGCAGAAACATAGCCCCTCTGTGCAACAGGCCGTTGAGCAGGCAATAGCAAGGGTTGCGGATCACGATATTGCTATTGTAACTGCTGGCAGAACGGACACTGGGGTCCACGCAATTGGTCAGATAATTCATTTTGATAGCCGTAGCTGTCGTCAACCGGACAACTGGCTGCGTGGGATCAACACTCAGTTACCGGACGACATATCATTGATCTGGACGCTTCCTGTATCCAGTGATTTCCACGCCCGATTCAAGGCCAGGCAGCGATGCTATCGCTATATTATTCTGCGGCGTAATGTCAGTCCGTCCATTCTCCATGGGCGGGTCACCTGGCATCATGGTGTGCTGGATGTTGAAAAAATGCAACAGGCAGCACAAGCCCTGGTTGGACGCCACGATTTCAGTGCATTCCGTGCCGCAAGGTGTCAATCAAAGAATCCGGTGAAAGAAATTACCCTGCTACAAGTGCAACACAGTGGAAGCTGGATCTGGATTGATGTTCATGCAGACGGATTTCTGCATCACATGGTGCGTAATATAGTGGGTGTATTGTGTCGCATTGGCAATGGCACGGCACCAGTTGGCTGGGTTCGGGAGGTACTTGATTCCCGTAATCGATCCAGTGGCGCTATAACGTTTCCCCCGGATGGGCTGTATTTAACCCGGGTGGAATATGATTCGGGGTATCATTTACCGTCGCCGCCGCCGGCGTGTCGTTTTTGGTAGAATCCGCAGCTCTCTATACCGAATCTGACTGCGATGTCGAAAGTTCGTATAAAAATTTGCGGGATTACCAGCGCAGCCCAGGCGTCTGCTGCCTGGACTGCGGGTGCGGATGCAATAGGATTGATGTTTTATGCCCCCAGTCCACGCCATCTTGAATTCCATGAGGCCAGAGTTATCCGTCAATCGCTCCCACCGTTCATTACCGTTGTGGCAGTTATGGTCAATCCGGATGCCGACTATGTTACCGCGATCATTGAAACCGTCGGTGTTGACCGGCTTCAGTTCCATGGTGAGGAAAGCGACGAATTCTGCAAGTCCTTTGGCTTGCCTTATATCAAGGGTGTCCGGGTTTCACGGGGTATTGATCTGAATAAAATAGAGGTCCAATATCCGGGATGTAGCGCAATTCTACTGGACACCCATATCCCGGATCTATATGGTGGTAGTGGCAGGAGTTTTGACTGGCAGTTAGCTAATTACGGCGGTAACAAACCCGTCATTCTGGCCGGTGGGCTGACATCGAAAAATATTCCGCAGGCACTTTCGGTGGTAACTCCGTATGGCGTTGACGTCAGTACCGGGGTTGAAACTGATGGTGTTAAAGATACTTTAAAGATCGTGGAATTTTGTCAAAATGTTCAAAATTTTCAGTGATAATTCAGGTTTCATATTAATTATAACTATATGAATTGGCTTGATAAAATTATTCCACCCAAAATTCAGACGCGAGCTGGAATTGGTAAGAAAGGGGTGCCTCATGGATTGTGGAGCAAGTGTACAGCCTGTCAGGCGGTTCTGTATGGGGAAGAATTAAAACTGAGTCTCCATGTTTGTCCCAAGTGCGATCAACATTTACGCATCGGTGGGCTGGATCGGCTCGGGTCTTTTCTTGACCCGGATACCATGGTCTTGCTGGGAGAGGAGGTTCAGTCTATAGATGTCCTTCGATTCAAAGATCAAAAGCGCTATAAAGATCGGTTGGCTGAAGCCAGAAAATCCAATACTTCCACAGAAGCACTGGTTGCGGCTCATGGAGAAGTCAGGGGAATTCTAATGGCAGTACTGGCATTTGAATTCCGGTTTCTCGGTGGTTCCATGGGATCAGTTGTCGGAGAACGTTTTGTCCGGGCAGCAGATTACAGTTTCGAGCAGCGGGTTCCACTGGTATGTTTTTCTGCCTCCGGCGGGGCGAGGATGCAGGAAGGGTTGTTCTCGTTGATGCAGATGGCCAAGGTTTCGGCGGCCATTGCCCGCAATCGTAAAGCATCGATACCCTTTATTTCGGTATTGACTGATCCTACCATGGGCGGGGTCTCCGCCAGCCTCGCCATGCTCGGAGATATTATCATCGCCGAGCCCAAAGCCCTGGTCGGGTTTGCCGGCCCCCGGGTCATCGAACAAACCGTTCGTGAAACTCTTCCGGATGGATTTCAACGGGCCGAGTTTTTGCTCCAGCACGGGGCAATTGACATGATTGTCGATCGGCGTCAAATGCGGGATAAAATCACGTCTATTCTTGACAAGCTTGGGTTCGGTCTCAATCCGTCAGCTGAAGCAAAGCCCACCACAACAATCCCTGCAAAAGATACCGAAGCAGTGACCGCATCGGACCATGAGGCTGAAGGACCAACAAGTTAGATGAACCAGAACTGATGGGTTCAGAAAAATCCCGTCTGGCTGATTACCGGCAGTACACCCTGAACCAGTGGTTGCATCACATCCAGGTTCAGCACTGGCGTAGCATTGAAATGAGCCTTGACCGGATCAGCGAGGTCTGGAGTCGGTTGGGGGGGCAGCGAACATCAGTGGTATTCACCGTTGCCGGCACCAACGGTAAAGGATCCTGCGTCGCGCTGCTGGAATCAGTTCTGCGTCGGGCAGGGCTGCGTACCGGAAGTTATACCTCACCTCATCTGGTTCGCTATAACGAACGTGTCTGTATCGATGGGCTACCAGTGGAGGACGAAATTCTGATCCGTGCATTTTGCCAGATCGAGCAGGCCAGGGCTGATATTCCGTTAACCTATTTCGAATTCGGCACCCTGTGTGCATTGTTGGTTTTCCAGCAGCAGGATGTCGTCGTCAGTATTCTCGAAACAGGCATGGGAGGACGACTTGATGCGGTCAATATGATCGACAATGACCTTGCCCTGATCACCTCCATCGGACTCGACCATGAACAATGGCTGGGCTCAGACCGGGAAAAGATCGGAGCTGAAAAAGCCGGCATTATCAAGCCAGGTGGCAGGGTCGTATGCGGTGATCCAAATCCTCCTGATTCCATTGCCCGTGCCGCCCAACAAGAGAATGCGTTACTGCTGCAGAGCGGGCAGGATTTTTTCTTGAGCGCTAGTCAAACGCAAGGTGATTTCACCTGGTGCTGCGAGAACTCGGCAATGGCAGGAACCTGGCGATTCATTGAACATATCGAGCCACCAATATATGGCCAACATCAGTTGTATAACCTCAGCGCTGCCATTGCGACCCTGGGGATTACCCAACACCTCACGGGGGTCAGTATTGATCAGCTCAGGCAAGGTCTTGGCGGCATTTCTTTGCCCGGACGTTGTCAGGTAATTGCTACAGAGCCCATGGTTATTCTCGATGTTGCCCACAACGCCGACTCCGCCCACATGCTTGCGGAATTTCTGCATACCCGGCCTGTTACCGGAATAACCTACGCGATATTCGGTGTGTTGGGGGATAAGGCTTTGACACCAATTGTCGAAAATATCTCGTCGATAATCGATCGCTGGCATTGCGTCACACTGGGAGGTGAGCGGGGACAAACTGCGGCTGAGCTGGAACGCCAACTGGTGGCGATTGTACCGACGGCGCAGACCATGAATCATCCGGATCCAGTGACAGCATTTCATGATGTTATGTCAATGGCAAAAGATGATGACAGAATTGTGATCTTTGGTTCATTCCATACGGTCGGTGATATAATCGGCGCCCTCGAACAGAAATTGGCACCATACTGAGTGCCGGACATTCTTTCACAAGATGTATTCACAAAACGCTTCCACCAGGCGAATGACTAAAGCGAACAATAAACCCAAGCCAGCGTATGAACTTAAACATCGTATTACCGGTGCAGTAATTATTGTACTGGTGGCGATATTGGTGATTCCTCTACTGCTCTCGGAACCTGCGCTGGAAGCAAGTTATGAGAGTGGTGACGAGTCGCAATCCACTACCAAAACATTTCGATCCCGTATTGTTCCGCTCAATATCAGTAATGTAAACGGCAATACCGATTCTGACTCAGCCGTGACTGGCCTCGATACAACAGTGATCAAGGACAGCAAGCCGGCATTGCTGGATTTGACCAAACCGGAGAATTCTGCACCGGCAAATCCTGAAGGCAACAGCCAGAAACAGATCGAGACCACTACCGTGGTGATGACCCAGAAATCGGCGGGTAGCGATCAGAAAAACCCGAAAAAATCAACCAAAAAGCCAGACAGCAACCAAACCGGGGCAACAGAGGCGCAAATTCAACAGGGATGGGTGGTTCGGGTGGGAACATTTTCGAAAGAAGCCAATGTTGTTTCCGTGTCTATTTTACTGACCAATAGCGGACTCAAGCCGAGAACGACGGCGGTATCCACATCTCTGGGCAATTCGACCCGGGTCTGGTTGGGACCGTATGCCAAGAAACAGACTGCCGATGAAGTCAGTGCCCGACTGAAATCACTGATCGGTGAGAAAGGTTACGTTACTCGCACCAATTCCTGAATATAGTCCTGAATATAGAATTGAACAGATGAGCCTGGTCGACATCGCAATCATTGTTATTTTACTGATCTCTACCCTGATTGGAGTGTTTCGGGGATTTATTCGTGAGGTTCTCTCCCTCGCATCGTGGCTTGTTGCACTCTATGTTGGCTGGACATTTGCAAGTTTGGGGGCCGATTATCTTGAGCCCTATATCAGCCAGCCACCACTTAGAGTGGTGGCCGCATTTGCTGCTATATTTATCGTTGTACTGATAATCGCCTCAATTATCAGCTATTTATTGTATCGCCTGTTTGCCATCGCCGGCATCAGCGGCGTTGATCGCTCGCTCGGCACCTTGTTTGGTATTGCCAGGGGCGTGGTAGTAGTGGCGATACTGATACTGGCTGCGGTGTATATGGATTTTGCAACTCAGCCCTGGTGGCGGGATGCGATGTTGGTGGGTTACTTCACGCCAGTCACTGATTTTATATTGTCATTGATGCCGGTGGATGTTGTCGATAATTTCCGCCCCAAAATAACCTGAAGGAGACCGGATAACCAGGGAACATCTGATATGTGTGGAATTGTCGGAATTCTGGATTCAATGCCAGTTAATCAACAGTTGTATGATGGCTTGATGGTCGTACAGCATCGGGGCCAGGATGCTGCGGGGATCATGACAAGTAACGGTAGCCAGGTGTTTTTACGCAAGGACAATGGTTTGGTCAGGGATGTGTTTCGTACCAGGCATATGGTGGAACTGAAGGGTAATATGGGGATTGGCCATGCCCGATATCCTACTGCAGGATGTGACTCCAGGGCGGAAGCCCAACCCTTTTATGTCAATTCCCCGTTCGGCCTCGCACTGGCCCATAACGGTAATCTTATTAATGCCGAATTGCTGCGCGATGAACTGTTTCGGCAGGATCTTCGGCAATTAAATACGACTTCCGATTCGGAAATTTTGCTCAATGTTTTCGCCCATGAACTGCGAGACGCTTTGGGTGCTTCAAGTTTGCGCGCAAAACCCGAGGATATTCTGGGTGCAGTCGAGGGTGTGATGCGGCGCTGCAAAGGTGCTTATGCGGTGGTTGCCATGATTGTCGGCGTTGGCATTGTTGCTTTTCGTGATCCCTGCGGTATCAGACCGCTCACATACGGCACCCGTACCGACAGCAATGGTAGTAAGGCTCATATGTTTGCTTCGGAAAGTGTGGCGCTGGATGTTATCGGGTATGAGCGCGAACGGGATGTTTCGCCTGCTGAAGCAATATTTATCGATATGCTGGGTCAGGTGCACAGAAAAATTTGCGTCCCTGATAATCGTTATGCAACCTGTATATTTGAATACGTCTATCTGGCCAGACCGGACTCTATTATCGATGATGTATCGGTTTACCAGTCGCGGATGAAAATGGGTGAGTACCTGGGCAGGAAGTTGTTGAAAGAATGGCCGGATCACGATATCGATGTCATTATCCCGGTGCCGGATACCAGCCGTACCGCCGCCCTCGAAATGGCGAAGGACATGAAAGTATCGTATCGGGAAGGATTTATTAAAAATCGCTACATTGGCCGAACCTTTATCATGCCGGGACAGGCTGAACGCAAGAAATCCGTGCGCCAGAAATTAAATGCCATCGAGTCGGAATTCAGGGATAAAAATGTACTGCTGGTGGATGATTCCATTGTTCG
>CAYOGN010000200.1:0-8319 GCA_964403545.1 uncultured Gammaproteobacteria bacterium | reverse complement strand
ATCGTACTCATAGTGAGACCGGGTTACGGTTGAGAATATTGATCCCGGTGTTTTTGGCAACATTTATAAAGTATTGGAATAATTTCTGCTTGGATGCGCTGGCGTCTTACATTCGAATCATCACATTGGTCAGAATACCTTCAAATACTCTGGGTGGAGCAAAATAGTAGGTAGGACCAATTTCTTTCAAATCAGTGGTTACGGTCTCTTCGCTTTCCGGGCAGTTAATACAAAAACCAGCGACGTAGGCCTGGCCATGAGAAAAAATATGATCTCCAACCCACGCCAGGGGCAGGTAACTCAGGGTTTCTTCGGCATCGGTCAGGTTGTCGAATTCCACACTATTGCGAGAAGTGACAATAATATTGTCATTGGTCAACACAACGCCTTTGGGTTTTCCGGTGGTGCCGGAAGTATAGAGAAATATGCCGATATCACTGCCCCTGGCAGCAGCAATTTTTTGATCGAGTAAATCAGGGTTCTTTGCCAATGCGGCACGGCCAAGCTGCTGCACATCAACAAATGAATGCAGGCTCGATTTATCATAATCCCCGAGCCCCCGAGTATCATCATATATGATCTGATCGAGGTACTGTAGTCGTTCACTGACTTCCAGAACCTTGTCAACCTGCTCCTGATCCTCGGCCAGGGCAAATCGAACCTCTGCATGATCCAGCACATATTCCAGTTCATCCGCAACTGAATCAGCATATACGGGCACCGGAATCCCTCCAAGGCACTGGGCTGCAGTAATGCTCCAGTAGAGGCGCGGACGATTTCGCCCGATAATGGCAATTTTATCGCCAGTAGTGAATCCCAGTACATCAAGACCTGCGGCAAAGGCGAAAACTTCTTCTTTAACCTGGCTCCAGGTCCAGGTTTGCCAGATGCCAAACTCCTTCTCACGAACGGCCGCCTTATTGGCAAACTTCTGAGCATTGTGAATCAGAATTTTCGGGAAAGTATCGAGCGTACTTTTATCTGTACTACTCATTTTTACCTGCATATTTTACCTATTGTTACGTTGCGCATAATATCCCAATATTGAGACAATATGTTGTTCCAGTACCTGAACCATGAATCAAAATAGCGAAAATCACATATTGCGCCGATATTGACCTCCAACCTGATACAGGGTATCTGATATTTGACCAAGAGAGCAATAACGCACCGCTCCCATGATTGCAACAAATATATTATGATTTTGCAATACAGTCTGGCGGATTTCCTCCAGCGCCCCGTCGGCAGTCTCAATATGCCTGGCCTGAAATTCAGCCAGGCGATTAATTTGACTCTGTTTCTCTTCGTCGCTGGAGCGTGCCAGGGTAATTTCCTGTCTCTGTGGTTGATCATCACGCAAGAATGTATTGACACCGACGATCGGTAATGAACCATCGTGCTTTCGATGCTCATACTCCAGCGACTCGTCCTGAATTCTGCCTCGTTGATAGCCCGTTTCCATCGCACCCAGTACACCACCGCGTTCGGAGATACGCTCAAACTCCAGCAATACTGCCTGCTCAACCAATTCGGTCAGTTCTTCAATAATAAAACTGCCCTGATTCGGGTTTTCATTCATCGCCAGTCCCCATTCGTTGTTGATGATCAACTGAATAGCAAGTGCCCGTCGTACTGACTCTTCGGTCGGTGTAGTGATGGCCTCGTCGAAGGCATTGGTATGGAGACTGTTGCAATTGTCGTAAATGGCAATCAATGCCTGTAAAGTGGTTCGGATATCGTTGAAGTCCATTTCCTGGGCATGGAGTGAGCGTCCCGATGTCTGAATATGATATTTCAATTTCTGGGAACGTTCATTTGCACCATAACGTTCACGCATGGTGACTGCCCATATGCGTCGCGCCACCCGCCCCATGACGGTGTATTCGGGATCCATACCATTGCTGAAAAAGAACGACAAATTTGGCGCGAAATCATCGATATCCATTCCACGCGCGAGATAGCTTTCGACAAAGGTGAACCCGTTTGACAGGGTAAAGGCCAATTGAGAAATGGGGTTGGCCCCGGCTTCGGCGATGTGATAGCCTGAAATGGACACCGAGTAAAAATTGCGCACCCGATTTTCGATAAAATACTGTTGAATATCCCCCATTAATTTGAGCGCAAACTCGGTAGAGAAAATACAGGTATTCTGCCCCTGGTCTTCCTTGAGAATATCTGCCTGGACCGTACCACGAACATTTTCCAGGGCCCAACGAGATAATTCTTCGTGCTCCTGATGATTTGGTTGGCGACCATTTTCCCGGACAAACAAATCTGCCCGTTGATCAATGGCGGTATTGAGAAACATTGCCAGAATCATCGGTGCAGGGCCGTTAATGGTCATTGACACCGAAGTCCCGGGGTCGCAAAGGTCAAACCCCTGGTACAGCACTTTCATGTCATCCAGGGTCGCAATGGAGACCCCGGAATTACCGATTTTGCCGTAAATATCCGGTCGGCTATCAGGATCACAACCGTATAACGTCACCGAGTCAAAGGCAGTCGACAGGCGTTTGGCATCACTGTGTTCTGATAACTGCTTGAAGCGACGGTTGGTACGAAATGCATCCCCTTCGCCAGCAAACATTCGGGTAGGGTCTTCGTTGTCACGTTTGAACGGAAACACCCCGGAAGTGAAAGGAAAGTGTCCAGGCAAATTATCCAGCATCATCCAGCACAATAATTCGCCGTGGTCTTCGTAGGTTGGCAAGGAAATACGGGGGATGAAGTTGCCGGATAAGGTCTGTCGTTTAAGATCGGTGCTGATTTCGTGCTGCCGGACTCTGGTCACCAGTTTTTCCTGCTGATAACTTTGTTTCAATTGTGGCCAGCGATCGAGCAACTGACGAGCGTTTGCTGAAAGTCGCTGCTCCCGCAGCGCGATAAGTGGCATCAGATTGTCTCGTGGCTGTCCCGCCTGCTGCAACATTCTGTCGGTGGCAACGAGTTGCTGTCGTTCTCTGGCGATATATGCCTGCTCGCGGGCCGTAGCTTTGTATTGCCGTATGCAATCGGCAATTTCACTTAAATAACGAATCCGATTGGACGGAATCAGTAGCTGTTGATCCGTTGAGAATCGGGTATTCTGAAAGGGTAACTTGTCCACCTCCGCAGTCAGACCCAATGTAATCAACTGGTCAAGAATTGCATGGTAAAGCGCCGATACGCCGTCATCGTTGAAACGTGCAGCCATGGTACCGAACACTGGCATCGTATCAGGAGATGAAGAAAATGCCTTTCGATTCCTCTGCACTTGTTTGCACACATCTCGGTAGGCATCAGCGGCGCCTTTACGATCAAATTTATTGATTGCCACTATATCCGCAAAATCGAGCATATCAATTTTTTCCAGCTGGCTCTGGGCACCAAATTCCGGTGTCATGACGTATAAAGAACAGTCTACCAGTTCACTGATTTCGGCATTGCCCTGTCCAATACCCGGTGTTTCCACGATTACAAGGTCAAATCCTGAGACTTTACAGGCAGCAATAATGTCTGCAGTGGCATCTGGCAGTTCCCTCGATGCACCACGGGTAGCGATGGAACGCATAAATATATTTGGGTGGTTGATGGCATTCATTCGAATACGATCGCCGAGCAATGCCCCTCCCGTCTTTCGCCTTGACGGATCTACCGCAATAATGGCAATTTTAAGCCGATCCTGCTGACCGAGACGAAATCTCAGAATTAATTCGTCGGTCAGGGAAGATTTACCTGCACCACCGGTGCCGGTGATACCAAGAACAGGAACCGGATGCTCGAGATTGGCAGCATAATTGCGAATGTCGACAATGATTTCGCTTTGGGCTGAATTATTCTCCAAAGCCGTAATCAGATGAGCCAGACTGCGCCAGCTCCCTGTTTTCAGAGCGTCTATATTTTTCGGTGCTGCCTGTGCCGGATCAAACAGACTAAGTTCCATAGTCTGCAAAATCATGCCTTCAAGCCCCATTGATTGACCATCTTCCGGGGAATAAACCCGGGTAACACCATAGGCCTCCAGTTCCCGAATTTCCTCGGGGATAATAACGCCACCGCCACCTGCGAATATTTTAATTTCTGCGCCACCGCGCTGGCGAAGCATATCAACCATGTATTTCAAAAACTCGAGATGCCCGCCCTGATAGGAACTGACGGCAATTCCCTGAACATCTTCCTGTAATGCGGCAGTCACGATTTCTTCCACTGACCGGTTGTGACCGAGATGAATGACTTCAGCACCACAAGACTGCAGAATTCGCCGCATGATATTGATCGCCGCATCATGGCCATCAAACAAACTGGCCGAGGTGACAAACAGCAGGAGCTTGAATCGCGAACGAGGATCAGGGCTTATGTAGTATAGCATGGTCAAGCACGGGAGTGTCCAAGCAGAAGAATACTGATCATCGCATGACGTTTACGTAAACGTCAACTTGCTCTACACTCGTGACACGACAAAAGAAACATTACGTTGATCGCCTGTTCCATATCCGATCTTTTCGGGCAATTTGATATTACCGCGCTAACTATCCATTGAAAAAATAGAGCTACGATTATGGCATGCCAATACTTTTCGCCCTGTGAACACGGCGCCAATTCATTCACCGTAATGATGCCAAAATTAACATTTGGCCGCGGCTGCCTGGCAGAGGTGGGATCAAGAGCAAAAACCCTGGGAATGACACGGGTAGCACTATATACCGACTCTGGCCTTAAAGATGGCCCTTATGTTGCCACCGCGAGCGAGGCTTTGAAGGCGAGTGGTATTGCGGTAGATATCTTCAGCGATATACGCATAGAACCCGATGACAAAACTATTCATGATGCGGCAAATTTTCTCAGCCAGGGAAATTTTGACGGAGTAATTTCTGTGGGTGGCGGATCATCCATGGATACGGCAAAGGCAGCTATGGTTTACGCCCTTTATCCCACGGATTTCACTGATTATTTTGCGCCACCGGTAGGTGCCGGACTACCAGTACCCGGTCCTTTGCTCCCCCATATTGCCTGCCCCACAACTTCTGGCACAGGGTCTGAATGCACATCGGTATCGGTCATACGAATCAGTGACCTCAACACCAAATTTGTGATCGGTTCGCCCTCCCTGGTACCCACAGAAGCCCTGGTAGACCCTGCCTGTACCGACACCCTTGGAGCCAACGTCATTGCCTCAACCGGCTTTGATCTTTTGTGCCACGCTATCGAATGCTATACCGCCAAAGCCTACACCCGCTGGGGTAAAGTTGACGATCCGAATAAACGTACCCTGTTACAGGGTGCAAATCCATGGAGTGATATGTCCGCGCGCCGGGCGTTAGAGATTGTCGGTCAATATCTGGATCGCGGCGTAAACGATAAGGACGATATTGACGCGCGGGATAATTTGATGTTTGGCGCAACGCTGGCTGGAATGGCATTCGGTAATTCGGGAACCCACCTCGCCCATGCCATGTCCTACGGAGTCACGCATTTAATGCACGACATTACAACCACGGACTATCCGGTGGCATCACCATTTGTACCGCACGGTATCAGCGTAGCAGTAAGTGCTCCTGCGATATTTCGATATCTTGCCGAAGGTGCACCTGAGCGCCATCTCGAAGCAGCAGGGTTTCTTGATGCCGACCTGGTGGATGCTATCCCTTCCGATGCAGGGGAGATCATCTCCAAACGTCTGATTGAGCTAATGCAGCAATGCCATATTCCAAATGGTCTCGGTGGTGTGGGATTTGATGTTAATGATATCAAGGCCTTAGCTGCGTCTTCCATTCGACAGGGTCGCGCCATTGCCAATGCGCCCAGAGAAACAAATCTTGATGATATTGAAAATATATACAATAATTCAATTAGTTATTGGTAGTAATTAATTATAATTATAGGTCATATGTAACACCTATAAACCCTGTTTATACTAACCTCGAGCCTGCCCAGGCATTAAAACTTGGGGCTATCCTGTTTACCTTTTTTAGCATTTAGTTTCTTTAAATCAATAACTTATCGTCTACAATTTCAGCATTATTAAAACTAATGCGGGCATATTGCAATCGTAAATTTATAGTAATGTTTATTTTTAATATATATCCTATACTATTGAATACAAACAGTTATTAGAGTTTATTAGTCCATAATTCTGTGATCAAGATCGGATTCAGTTAATTTATTTCACATAACGCACACACTTTCCCTCCCAGATAAAGTGAAAGTCCTGTTTCCAATAGTCTTTTAACTCCCCTCCCCTTTTTGTAAAATTCAAGTATATTTTATGTATCGTACGAAACAATATAAATGCAACAAAATCCAACAGAAGAATTTTATACGCTGTTGAACCAGGCCTATGCGCATTTTAACCATTGGTTATTTGACGGTCGCCTCCCCTGGTGTATGCTGACCTTGCAACGGAGTCGAAACACCATGGGATATTTTTCCCCTGAACGATGGGTCGATGGTAGTGGATTCAAGGCCCATGAAATTGCACTGAATCCTTCGTACTTTGCCCGCCACCTGGTTATCGATGTACTGCAAACACTGGTACACGAACAATGCCATTTATGGCAATACGTTTATGGCGCAAATAAAAGCCGCTCGGGATACCATAATCGAGAGTGGGCCGGCAAGATGAATGATATCGGACTGATACCAAGTGATACCGGTGACATCGGTGGCCGTAAAACTGGCCAGTCCATGTCCGACTACCCTGAACCGGAAGGCAAGTTTTTACAGGCAAGTATTGCCCTGTGCAACCAGGCATACCAACTTGAATGGATTGACACTGAGCCCGCCTGGCAGGAATCCTGTCAACCCAGGGTTAAACAGGATCAGGAACAACCGTACCTGGAGCAAATCCGAATGACTGCACCTGCCCTGCTGGAACCAGTACCTACCGAAAAATCCTCCGAAAACATAAACTGGACACCACCGGAAGATACTAAACGCCTCAGCAAAAGCAAATACACTTGTCCACATTGTGAAACCAATGTTTGGGGTAAGCCCGAATTAAATATTCTCTGTGGAAATTGCAATATTCAATTCAATCTCAACCCTGCTGATCGACGACAAGATTAGTCGGGAGGTATCGAATAGGTACCAGTGGCATGAGCCACAGGCTTGTCTATCCCGATTTCTTCGCTGTAGATAATGCCATCACAAACTGCCAGTCTTTTACCAAGTTTCAAAATACCCGCACGACAGTATATGTCTCCTGGGCCTGGCTTCCGCAAAAAATTTATTGAAAAATTTGTGGTTACGGCGAGTTCGACAGGACCAATAACACTCATTACTGCCGCATAAAATGCAGCATCTGCCAGCCCCATCATTACGGGCCCGGCAATGGTGCCTCCGGGTCGCAAAGACTGCTTGTCACAGCGCGCACGAAGTAATGCATGTTGAAACTGTATTTCTACCACCTCAAATTTCATCATGGCAACAAAAGGTATCTGTTCCCTGCTCAACTGGCTGAATTCGCTGACGCTTATTTTTGACTCAGGCATAGTTACTGTAACTGTGGTAAATACATACCGACTGGCATAATGAACCGATGAGTCCGTTCAACTTATGATGTGGTATTTTGGGTTTTCTGAATGCGGTACGCTGACGCAGCTTCAGTTCCCGCCTGAGAATATACAGATTACTGGTTACAAGCAATGCAACCCCGACCAAGGTCATAGTGAGGTTATTTCTCTCGAGATAAGAAAGCCGAATAATCACCCCAGACAATATAGAAATATTCAAACGGTGATGATACCGCACTAAACTCGGCAACCATGTATGCTTTTACCAGGCAATAGCACCCCCCTTGATAGCTTGTAAGGCTATAAACATGTCACCTCTAGAAATATGTCACCTCCAGCCTCAAAAAATCAACCAGAATAGTTAGAGTTTTGTTGATTCAGGTCAATTACCTGTCACATGGACAGGAGAATACTGGTCGCCAGACAATTCTACTGATTGTCAACTTTGGTCCAATGAGGATTTTTACAATGAGGGTTTTTATATGAACAGAAATACACTAAAAATAGGTACTGTTATCGCCATGGCGATGTCTGCCTTGATATTCACCTGCTCCACCCAGGCGACTGAAATAGAATCTTCAATTGCACGCGGTGGCAAGCTATACGACAAATGGTTCAAAGTTATTGATCAGGATAGCCCTTCAGAATCACATCCACTATACCCTTCTGATAAAAAATATGCGGAAAAGCCCAGCGCAAACTGGCGTTGCAAGGAGTGCCATGGCTGGGATTATAAAGGTGTCAATGGCGCCTATTCCGAAGGTAAACATTCTACTGGTATAAAGGGAATTGACGGTATGGTGGGTGCCAATCCTGCAGAGATTATCGC
>CAYOGN010000199.1:0-4951 GCA_964403545.1 uncultured Gammaproteobacteria bacterium | reverse complement strand
GCAAGCGCCGCGATAAGCAGTACGCGCTGGATTGACCAGTGCAGTTTAAAGCTGAGATATCCACATAAAGCGGTCAGTCCTATGACCCGCCAGTCGATTGTCCCCAGCTCCGGTTGCCATAATGTCAATATTCCATAATTCTGACGCGTCACTTCAGAGAACAGGACATGCATGGAAAACCACAACGAAAGATTCAGGATGACCCCTACAACGGCCGCAGATATCGCGGACAACGCCCCTTTCAATCTAGGCTGTGCACAGATCCATTCGATATAGGGCGCACCGGCGAATATCCACAGGAAACAGGGAACAAAAGTAACCCACAGGGTAACCAAAGCGCCGGCGATGCCCAAAGCTACGCCCCCTTCACGATAAGCTGCGATATAACCAACGAATTCGGTCACCAGAATCAGCGGGCCGGGTGTGGTTTCGGCAAGGCCGAGACCATCCATCATTTCGCCGGCACTTAACCAGCCCCATTGATTAACCACGTCCTGACCCATATAGGCCAGGACTGCATAGGCTCCCCCGAATGTGACGACTGCAAGGCGGGAAAAAAATTCACCTATATCCACGAGTATTTGTTGTTCGAAGAACATGTCTATGGCGAACAGAGGAATCCACCATATGCCAAGCCCCAGTACTACTGTCATAGCCAGCCTGCGGAGTCCACCGTTGGAAACGGGTAGCAATGTCGTGCTTGAATCATCTTTTGCAGGGTTTCCGATCATGCCGAAACACGCAGCACCAATGACGATAACGGGAAAAGGCAGATCCAGAAAAAATATCCCGACAAACCCAAGCAGAGCAATGATTCGATGTCGGGTTTGTTTAAGAGATTTACTGGCTACCCGAACTAAAGCTTCAATAACGACAATAAGCACCGCTGACTTTATGCCGAGAAAAAGTGCCTCAACGAGCGGAACATTGCCGATGCTGGCATAGATTCCCGCCAGTATCGCGATCACCACAGCACCGGGTACTACGAATAATAATCCTGCGATCAATCCACCAGTAATCCTGTGCAAGCGCCAGCCGGCATACGTCGCCAATTGCATGGCCTCTGGGCCGGGAAGTAACATGCAAAAGCTGAGCGCGTTGAGATATTCTTTTTCCGTCAGCCACTTCATTTCATCAACGATAAGTCGATGCATCAAGGCTATTTGAGCCGCGGGTCCACCAAAGGAGAGGAAACCGATTTTTGCCCATACCCGACTGGCTTCGGACAGGGAAGGAGATTCGGCAAGTTCAGTTGCCGAATTGTCTACGTTGTCCATGATTTATTTCCCGCCGCTATTTGTCGGCCAGTCATGGCTTTCATTGGTGGCATCCCTGCACCAACGATAAAACGCATCGTACAGAGACAGGCTTGCATCAAGCTGTTGCAAATCATCTCGATACATTCTGGAATATCCAAGAGATGCCGCCAGCAGCCCGGCAGATTGATCCGAGAGCTCATGTCGATTGGTATCTGCACCACGAATAATGGTGGCAAGGTGCAGCAGGGCAGGGCTGGACAGATTGAATTCATCAACCATGGTATCGAACGTGCAGTGATCTCCGCGGTGGGTGAAATGTACCTCCTCAATATCAAATGCGATGGCATTGAATTTTTCGGCCACGTCAATTACTTCCAAGGGTGCAACAAATAAAAAGCGGGCGCCCGGGTCGATAAATCGTTTTATCAACCAGGGGCAGGCTATTCGATCAATTTTGGGTCTGTGACGTGTTACCCAAACGGTATGTTTTACCGTGGACGTGTATAACGGCGATATTTTCGCGTCTGGAACAAGAAGTTGTCCCTTGTCCCGCCAGGCGAAGTGGCCGCCCTCCAGGGTCTCGGCTTTGATACCGCAAGCTTTGAGCACAGCAACTGCACCTTGGCTTATTTTTTTGCCTTTCTGGCAATACACCACAACATGGCGATCCTGAAGTTGATCAACCAGTTGTTCTACCTGATTAAACGGGTGTCGAAAAGCGGTGGGTATATAGTCCGGGTCGAGGGCGAAATCCTCGTCTATACGAACATCCAGAAGGACAGGTGACGACGGGGTTCCGATTAATCGAGCGAGTTGGGAAACTGTGATTTCTGATGGTGATGGCATGGGCATCCTCCCTAAATAGAATATGGGTTAAGGGTATAAAACGGATGCGAATCTCAGGCCGGGGCCTCACGGGGCGTTCGCAACCCCATACTCGTATTCTAGTTAACTATCAATTTATTGTCGAGATGGAATTGTGACCTGATAAATAGTGGTGTTTGTAAATAAAGGAGGCCATATGAGTACCGTCGTTATCACGAAGTATCCACCCGGTGTTTTAACTCCTCCGGGCTTTCCACGCGTTCTGAATACCTTTCCACCAGATAATCAGCTCGTCCACGTACCATCCAGGTAAATTTGACCAGTTCCTCCATGACATCCACAATGCGATTGTAATAGGCCGAAGGTTTCATCCTGTCGTTGTCGTCAAATTCCCTGAACACCTTGGCCACCGAAGATTGATTGGGGATCGTTACCATCCGCATCCAGCGACCCAGTACACGCATCTGGTTTACCGCGTTGAAACTCTGTGACCCACCGTTAACCTGCATGACTGCGAGCGTTTTCCCCTGAGTGGGCCTGACACTGCCAAGAGAAAGCGGAATCCAGTCTATTTGCGATTTCATTACGCCTGTCATTGCGCCATGACGTTCTGGCGATACCCAGACCATACCTTCGGACCAGGCCGCAAGATCTCGTAATTCCTTAACCTTGGGGTGGGTATCCGGCGCATTGTCGGGGAAGGGAAGTCCATCGGGGTTAAAGGTTTTAACCTCTGCACCGAGGTAGTTAAGAATCCGGCCGGCTTCTTCGGCGCAAAGTCGTGAAAAAGAACGCGCTCGGAGAGACCCGTATAAAATAAGAATCCGGGGAGGGTGTTGATGATTTTCCGGGCCCTGCAGTTTCGTAATATCCACAGGATGGAGTTTGTCGGAATTGATATTGGGAAGATCGTTCATGGGTTGCGGAGATAATAAGCTTTTAGAATTTGAAGAGTTCATGACGGGTCATTAGTTTGAGACTTACATGATTCATGTTTTGGCTGTTTCCGGCTCTGCGTCAACGCAGCATTCACTTATCAGAAAATCGGCCAGTTGATGTATATGATCAAAAACGGCCCGATTGATAACCGAACGACCCAGACGGTGCTGTTCGATGAGGCCGCCATCGCTAAGAAATCTCAGATGATGGGCCAGCGTAGATGCAGGCATACCGGTACGATCAAGAATTTCTCCCACTGTCAGCCCTTTTGGGCCGGCCCTCACCAGCGTCCGCAAAACATCAAGACGATGATCTGATCCGGCAGCGGCAAAACCTCGGGCTGCCTGTTCGAGTGTTAACATTATTGATCCATGTAAAACTATATAACTAGAATAATAGTTATATAAATTAATGTCAATGGATTTGTGTTTATTGCCAGAATTGAATTAGTCCGGGTGTTATTATTAATCTTCTGATTGGGCACTATCGATTCAATCACAAAATTTGACGAAATCACTAAGGAGACCAGACATGTCTATTCACGCTATCAACTCCAGTCAGTCCGTGGACTTGCTGTCCCAGGCAAAAATTGATCTGGCTGCGGCCCATCGCCTTGCCGTTTTTCACGAACTGGAAGAAGGAATCGATAACCACTTTACCGTGACGGTTCCCGGTACCGAAGATCAATTCCTGGTATTGCCATTCGGCCTTCACTGGTCCGAAGCCAGAGCGAGTGACATGATTATTTTCAACGAGCAGGGAGATACCCTGGAAGGAGAAGGTTTGGTGGAACGGTCGGCTCAGTGTATCCATGCCCCGATTCACCGCATTACCGGCGCAAAAGTAGTATTACATACCCACCAGACCTGGGCCGTTGCACTTAATATGCTGGAAAACAATCGCTTGATACCTGCCTGTCAAACCTCGGCGTTTTTTGATGGCCATATTGTCTATGAGGATGATTATCGCGGTACCGCGGATACCCTTGAAGAAGGTGAACGCCTGGCCAATATGATGGGGGATAAAACCATTATGTTTATGAAGAACCATGGCGTACTTGTAGCAACGGACAGCATGGCCAGGGCTTATCGAATGCTGTATTTACTTGAACGGGTTTGTCGAATGCAGATTCTTGCAATGAGTACCGGTGAGAAAATTTTACCAATTTCTGCAGAAGTCATTGCCCGGGTTCAAGAACCAGATCAGGGAGACCGCCATCATGGCCAAAGGCATCATCTGTATTTCGAAGCGATGAAAAGAGTTATGAATCGAGTGAATCCCGGGTATGCCGACTAAAGTTTCGGATGAGATTAATGTCATCGAAATTAAACGGGATAAAGTACTTGTTAAAAAACTGGTTGGATATGTGCTGTTTCCACTGGTGCTTTTTGTGCTTGGGTATAGCGGTGCCATTCAGTCCATAGCTAAAACCGGGACATTATTTTTCAAATACTATACCGACGCAGAATTGCGAAAGCTCGAGGCATCGGGTTTTATTAACAGTGACGGCGAGGCGGAATACGTGATCGGGCTTGAAACTGGATCCGGGTCGGGAATTGTTGCTGGAATGGGAAAGGTGTTTCTGGAATCTATAGAGGGTATATCGGATGTCAGAGAAACGACTTTTGATGAATGGTTTGTGGTAACGGTAAATTCCAATACCCGCGAAAACATCAAAAAGATTCGTAATCTTTCAGAAACCCGGTTTGTACTTCAGAATCGTGGAGTCTGGTTATGTCACTAGACATTGTTGAATAGTTGTTTTCTACTCTTTGTGAATTGATAGTGAATTGACTCGCATTATCCAAACTTATTAGATTGACTCAGTTAAATGAAATTCAGTGCTCAACTTTCGGCTTATTACCCTGACCATGAACTTGGCGGCAAACAGATTTACCAGAACATGCTCGAACAGGCGGTGCTGGCCG
>CAYOGN010000198.1:0-36356 GCA_964403545.1 uncultured Gammaproteobacteria bacterium | reverse complement strand
GGACTGATCAATAACATCAATTGCGCTGGAAATTCCCTGGACCAGTCGATGCACCTGATTAAGTTTGGCATCAGCCGCGAACTCTGCCAGGTTAGCCAGAGACCCTTTCAGTTCCTCTGCGATAGATTCTTTCTGACTATTGTCAACATCAGAAAAATGCTGACTCAGTCGGGTCTCAAGATAATCAAAATCTCGGTCTCCAAATTTTTCCCGGAGTTGGATCAATCCGGAAGCAACTGCAACCTGCTGATCAATCTGTTGACTGCCACTGCCAAACGATTCAGCAAGGTGCAGTTTCTTCTGGATTTGTCTGATACCTTTTGACTCTGCGTTTTCTATCGCGCCAATATAAAACAACATTTCGCGCAATAATTCATCCGGTGGATCAGCAGCAATTCCAGCAGAGGTATCCTCTTCCAGCCGGGCAATCTCGAGATCCAGATGAGCAAACAGCGATTTAATCCGTACATCTGTAATAATTTCTCCGGCCGCAACTGCATCTACAAAGTTACTGGATACCTGCCACAACTGTTGAGATATATCAAGGGAACTAACTCTGACAAGAAGACGCAGCAAACCACCAATTTCTGTCAACGGATGTTTTTTGGAATACCGTAGCGGTGTGCCGGACAGTAAAGAAAGTAATGCTCGGCGGTATTTACGCCTTACTTGCGACACAAATTTAGCGTTAACTTCAGGCGATCCGGTTTGTCTGGCAACTGAAGCCCGGTTACCCTCATCGAATGAAAGCATTGTGATGGATGGAGTGAACAGGTCAAATCGGGAAATCTTTTGTTGCCCGGTTAATTCTTTCGCGCTATTAATCTGATCCACCAGGGTCAGTGGTGAAACCGGGGTTTGCCTGGCAATGGCATCTATATACCCCTGCAAGGCCTCAAGACCCTGGCGTAATCCTCGCAAGCCCCGTAATTGTTGTTCCAGATTACTGGCATTGCAAACCTGTCGGCTAAGGATTTCAAGATTTTCCGCAAGGGCCCCGGCTGCCTCCAGCTCCACCATTTTAAGGGAACCATGAATCTGATGAAGACTACCCGGCACTGAGGTGAGTTGCTGAAAATCGGAATCGCGCTCGACCTCTACAACCTGAGACATAACAGCACTCATGGAGTCATCAAGCGCCCCTTTAATCCAGCTGAATGTCTGTGGATGTGGCGCTGGAATACTCATTTGGTCAACTACCGATTTGGCAGATATTTTTGGAAATCGACTGACTATTACGGGAGCTGGAATCCTGCGACGGATTTATCCAGTTTTCCTACCACACCCCTGATATTTCCAAGTGCCGAGGCTACCTGGGATACACTGAGGTCAGACTGCTCCGTTGCTTCCTTGAGCGTATTCATCCTTTCTGAAACCGTTGTAGCCGCTCTGGATTCTTCGGTGGCTCCAGATGCCATGGTTTCAATAACATCGTATAGTTCCTTGCTGATTTTTTCGATTTCATCCAGCGCCTGCCCAGCCTCGTCTGCCATAGTAGCACCAGTGACAACTTCTTCGGTGGTCGTTTCCATCGAAGATATTGCATTATTTGCGTCCTGCTGGATATTCTTCACCAAATCTGTAATTTCGCCGGATGCCCGGGCAGAACGATCTGCCAGACGCTGCACTTCTTCCGCAACTACGGCAAATCCTCTTCCCGCTTCACCAGCCATTGCCGCCTGAATGGAAGCATTTAGCGATAACACGTTTGTTTGTTCAGTAACGTCCTGAATCAGGTTGACAATTTCATTGATCTGCTGGGAACTTTCCCCCAGTCGTTTCAACCGCTTCGCCGTATCCTGAATCTGATTACGGGTGGTGTTCATACCCAGAATAGTATTTTGTACCGCAGTTGCACCTTTCTTCGCAGCCTCGGTGGCAACTCGCGCCCGATCCGAGGACTGCAGTGCTGATTCACTCATACGATTCATCGTGCCACTCATTTTCTCAATTTCCTGTGCTGAATTGAGAATTTCCTCTGACTGGGCATCACTACTGGTCAATAGTTGCGCGATAAGTTGCTCCGTATCTTCGGTCGTCGAAGACACCTCGTTAGAAGCTGACTTGATCCCGTTAACCAGTATCCGCATTTCCCCGATTGCAAAATTAACTGAATCCGCTATCGCGCCAGTGATCTCATTGGTGACCGCCGCCTCCACCCTGAGATCCCCCTGCGCCAGGTCTCCCATTTCATCCAGCAGTTTGATTACTGCATCCTCGGAACGCTTGGTGCGCAATACGTTGGCACGTTCGCGCTTGCGATTGTGTGACAACAGCGACCAGATCAGACCAACAAGCCCTAACGCTCCAATTCCGCCAAGTATCCAGGACAAATTCCTGTACCAGTCAGGTTTTCCAAAGTCCTGATTCAGGCTTTCTATCAATCCGGTGGCGTCCGCTTGCAGCCTCCCGGCAAAACTGTCAATCTGAATTGCAGCGTCGCGAATAGTAGCGTAATCGGTAACGTTGCCAATAATGCTCTCGGCACTGGAGACCAGATTTTTGTAAGAGCCATCAATTGCAACCAGATCAGGAACGATACTGACGCCTCCCATAGTACGAATATCGTCGTTAACATCCCCAAATAACTTAACATCCTGCTCAAACTGGGAAACGGCCCCCTGCCAGCCTGGAGCACCCATGGCGAATTCGTTCGCACTGGCTTTGATCCGTTGGCTCAGAAACCGCTGGCGACTACCGACATTAATCAACTTCAGACTTGCTTCATTTTCGATTAACCGATTAACCAGCACATCTGTCTGACTCGACAGCACCGGGGTTAATTCGTTCACTGCGGTCACTTGATCCAGGGTACTGCTGATTACACCGCGATTCTTTGCCAGCAAATCAACCTGGTGACCCAACTGTTCCCAGTCAGCATTCATCTGACTCAGATTTGCACTGCCTTCTGCCGACAAAACAAATCCCGCCCGTACCGCTTCAGCAATATCCAGCTTGTTTATATTTTCGTCGACACGGGTTCTGAGGGACTGCAATCGATCGAATGCTTCATCGCTACCATTGGATGCGAGTAATGCCTGGTAGGTAATATCCTGCACGTCCGATCCGATCTGCAAAGCTGTATTTCGAATGGTGGCAAGTTTTTGCTGCTCACTGGCCGTACGATTAACATTGAGCAATACCGCAACCATCGAACCCAGCAATATCACGACCCAGAACACGGGCAGCCAACCGAAGCCCACCTCAGGAATTTCTTCCTCATTTCCATGATCAAACAAATCTCCAAACGGATTGACATCAAATCCGGGTATTTCTTCGTCATCATTCTCCATGGCAAAATCTGCCAACTCGGTCATTCCATCCGGGTCAATCAATTCTGCAAATATGTTGGATCCACCTTCAACTTCATACTTCCCGTCATCATCAGAATCTGCTATTTCAGCAAAAACTTTTGTTAAAGCTTCCTGCTCCAGTTGATCATTCTCCAGGTTGTCGTTTTTAAATTCATCGTTCATAGGGATATACCTCTAATCGATTTGATGTCGTTACCAGCATTAATTTGAAGGTAGTTACGGCTGTGGACAGGAAAATTCATATCATGTGCTCTCGCATTGACAGGCCAATATTGGTAAAAACATCGGCTCGACAAAAGGCATGGACGTCAACTACCGTCCAGACATCTTCGCCATCCTTCAGCGTCGCGCTAACACTGGATCTGAGACGCTCAGGAGTGTTCATCATCTCGACATGCTCCATATGTTCCGAGAACGTTTTCAGATTCACCCTGCTATCGATCAGCAAGGCGCTCCTGAGTCGTGTATCCGGAAGCATAAACAGGGTAGCTGTACGCACTGATTTGACTGCCGACATCCCGAGGTAGAGCGCGAAATCAATCACCGTATAAATTTCACCACGCACATTAGTAATACCTCGAACCCAATCCTGCGCCCATGGAATGGGCTGAATTTCCCGGCCGGGTAAAATTTCAAATCCCCCCATAAATGGAAACGCCAGGTTCAGATTTCCCACATGCAAAGTAAACGCGCGCCAATTTCGAACCGTCTCTGATTGAGTCTCAATTGCTTTGTTACCCATGCTAAGAGCGGCAAGACCTTCCAGTAATTTGACGGGAGTTTCGGATGCAGGGTTCATAGTTTAGTGATGACTTCTGTGGAATTTTGGATTCCGGCAATGAATACTCAGCATGGTGGTAAAGACAGCACCAATCAGGTTCGTTTATAAATCTCTAAGTTTTTCAATCAACTCGAGACTGTCAAACGGCTTGGTGATGTAACCCACCGCGCCCTGGCGTAACCCCCAGACCTTGTCGGATGCCTTCTTCTTGGAAGAAACTATAATAATTGGTATGTCCGATGTTTCCGGATCATTATGCAACATCCGGGTGGCCTGGAATCCGTTGGTTCCAGGCATGACAACGTCCATCAGAATTGCCTGGGGTCGCTCCGAACGCGCCACACTGAGTGCTTCTTCGGCGTTACCCACCGATAGTGTATTGAATCCGGCGGCAACCAGAGCGTTACAAATCAGATGGCTGTCAGTTGCAGAATCATCGACAACCAATACCGTTTCTACTGACATCTCATCCTCACACCGATTCTGGATCGACCTTGTTGCCTGCGAGCAGGTTCTGATTGCAAAATTGTTTCCCCCATATTTTTATCCCCCATAACTGTTTGATTGTCGGCGTAAGCATTTTATTCGGTCTGCCAATATTACGCTTCATTACGCTTCGCTTTCCGCTCCCTCCCGGGTGAATTTTTCTACCGCTCCAAGCAAATCTGATTCACTAAACGGTTTGTTTATATGCCCTTCAGCGCCGACGATGCTACCTCGGGCACGGTCAAACAACCCATCTTTACTGGAGACCATCACTACCGGAGTAGACTGATACTGTTTATTATTCTTAACCAGAGAACAGGTCTGATAGCCATCCAGTTTGGGCATAACGATGTCAACAAACATCAAATCCGGCTGACAATCAGTAACTTTTGATATTGCCTCAAACCCGTCTTCAGCCGTAACAACCTCATAGCCCGCCCCTTGCAGCATTCTGGAAGCCTTGACCAGAATCGTTTTGCTGTCATCAACCACTAGTATTGTTTTCATACCCTTACAAACTGTTATGCTCCCGCTTGTTCATATACAGGCCGGTTGTGGCCAAAGCAGGCGCGGTTATATCGGACTTTTCTGTTTATCTGTCAAATACATAGCCAGATTCTTTATTGCCGATTCAAGGGATATAATAGCCGAGATTGCTCCAATTTAACAGACAAACCCAGGAATTCAGAAATTGCCCCGGGATTCAGCAAAACTAACCCCGAAAAAGCCTTCCAGCGATCGCTATGGCTGGGTTTTGACCGTATCGGTAGTTTTTCATCTCATTATTATCCTCGGAATTTCATTCGTCCTGCCATCCCAGGCAAAGAACCAGCACTTGTCCCCACCTTTAAAAATTACCCTGGTGGCTACTGGTTCGGAGAAATTAAATAGTGACGCCGAGG
Source organism: uncultured Gammaproteobacteria bacterium (assembly GCA_964403545.1). GTDB lineage: Bacteria > Pseudomonadota > Gammaproteobacteria > Arenicellales > Poriferihabitantaceae > VYFG01. Next base: position 30,873 of record CAYOGN010000198.1, on the reverse strand, counting down.
TGCTGGCACAGACAAATAGCGAAGGTGAGGACAATCCATCTGCCTTACCATTGCTCCCGGAACCCGTTACCCCGAGAGACAGCAGCGACAAAGCAGACAAACGGGAGCGTTTGCTGCTGGAAGAGCAAGCCCGGGCGTTGTACAACCCGGAGCAACCCTATCCTGATAGTGAACCGGACTCTGGGCAGATGCCATCTTCAGCAAACCGGCAACAGCTGACTGAAGGCATTAATCTGGCATATTTAAATTCTCAGGCAAAGCCGCGCGAGCGATTTGTCGGCGCTGATGCCCGGGCCTCAGAAATTGCGCCATATCTCGAGAACTGGCGAATCCTGGTAGAACGGGTGGGTAACCTGAATTACCCTGACGCGGCCAGGCAACTTGAAATTGAAGGGGATCTGGTAATGGATGTAACACTTCGTGCCAATGGAACCGTCACCGGGGTTACAATTCTACGGTCATCCGGTCACAAAATTCTGGACGATGGCGCCGAACGTATCGTGCTGATTGCCGCACCTTTTACCCCATTCACGGAACAAATGAAACGTGATTATGATACCTTGCATATTATTCGCACCTGGCGATTCAACCGCAATAAAATTCGTGATGTCACCGATTAATTCTGATCAATCCAGTTGTTCGAAGCGCACCGCCCCCGGGGAGTGCCGGTATGTCTGAAGTTGCTGTATCTGAGGGCTACCTCGGGAACCACTTTCTGGTATCGATGCCGCAATTGAAAGATGATAATTTCGCTCGTACGGTAACTTTGATCTGTCAGCACGATGAAAACGGAGCCCTTGGCGTCGTGGTCAATCGTCTAAGCAATTATCGGCTTGGAGAAGTTTTTAACCAGCTTGGCATTATTGTTTCTGACCCGGATCGTGCTGATTTACCCGTTTTTGAGGGCGGACCGGTACATCAGGAATATGGCTTGATCATTCACAGCAATGAATTGACCAGGCACTGGGAATCCAGCCTCAAGATCAGTGACCACCTGTCGCTCACGAGTTCAAAAGATATCCTGATCGAAATTGCCTGCGGTAACGGCCCCGAGAATGCCCTGATGTCCCTTGGCTATGCGGGTTGGGGGGCAGGACAACTGGAACAGGAGATTATGCAGAATGCGTGGTTCAGCACCCCGGTGGAGCACAGTATTCTGTTCGATTCCCTGGTCGAGGAAAAATGGCAATTGGCAGCGCAACTGATTGGTATGGATTACAGCAAACTTACCAGTCAGGTTGGCCACGCATGAAACAAAGAATTATCAGCTTCGATTTTGGTTTCAAACGAATCGGTGTTGCCACAGGCAATTCTGAAACCAATACTGCCCAGGCACTGGGTACAATTTGCGCCAATGGAGGTCGTCCACATTGGAACAAAATTGAAACACTGGTAAGTGAATGGCGGCCCAATCAGCTGGTGGTAGGTCTGCCGCTGTTACTCGACGGTTCTGAAGGTGAAATGGCGGCCAAAGCACGTCAGTTCGGACAACTGCTTGAGACCCGACTTGGATTACCGGTGGCCTGGGTAGATGAACGACTCACCTCCAGTGAAGCAGATTATTTATTGAGAAAAACTATAGATCCGGGAAAATCTTCTGGAAAAAAAGTGAAAAATAACCGCGATGGGCTGGCTGCGGAGTTGATTCTGAGAACTTATTTGACCGACAATTGCGCCTCAATATGAATCCAATCCCTCTCGAACCCATTCTGGCCAGAATGGTTGAAGACATTCAGGCGCTGCAGCTAGAGAATCCTCTGATCATCGGGATCCATACCGGTGGTGCCTGGGTAGCCCGACACCTGCACACTGAATTGGGCATTTTGTCATCATTTGGCACCCTGGATATTTCGTTTTATCGTGATGATTTCAGTCGGGTAGGGATCAATCCAAAAGTTAAATCTTCAAATCTGCCAGAGCCTCTGGATCACAGGCAGGTGTTGTTGGTGGACGACGTACTACACACTGGCCGGACCATTCGCGCTGGTCTGAACGAAATATTTTCCTATGGTCGGCCAGATCTGGTCAGACTGGCGGTGGCGGTAGAGCGAAGCGGCCGCGAATTGCCCGTGCAGGCCGATGTAACCGGGCTATCCATGGTTCTTGAGCCAGAACAACAGGCAAAACTAAGCCGCCATGGCAACCAGTTACAATTTAATATTATAACGGCAGAATTGGAAAACAAATGATTGCTGCTGACGGTTCCATACAGTTCGATCCACATGGCAGACTCCGGCACTTCCTGACAATTGACGGAATGCCCCGGGAAACCCTGGTTCAGATTCTGGACACTGCGGAATCATTTATGGCTTTCGGTCAGCGAGAAATCAGAAAAGTCCCCTTGCTGCGCGGCAAGACGGTGGTCAATCTTTTTTTCGAAGCCAGCACCCGCACCCGCACTACATTCGAAATTGCTGCCAAGCGATTATCAGCCGACGTCATCAATCTGAACGCGACCAGGATATCAACCAGCAAAGGTGAAACTATTCTCGACACTGTGCGTACCCTCGAAGCCATGCATACCGATATGTTCATCGTGCGGGACTCGGCCAGTGGAGCGCCACACCTGATTGCCACCCATTTGCCGGATCATGTACGAGTAATCAATGCCGGCGATGGCCGCCACGCCCATCCGACCCAGGCGATGCTGGATATGTTTACTATTCGCAGCGAAAAGGGTCAGTTTTCGGGCCTCCGGGTAGCCATCATAGGAGATATTTTGCATTCCAGGGTGGCACGATCACAGATAATTGCGCTGTCCACCCTGGGCGTCGAAGAAATCCGCGTCATCGGTCCACGCACCTTGATACCCACAGAAATCGAATCCATGGGAGTTAATGTTACCAGTGATATGCGACAGGGTCTGGCCAACATCGATGTCATCATGATGCTTCGATTACAGCGCGAACGCATGGACGGGCAACTGGTACCCAGTGAGCAGGAATATTTTAATCGTTACGGCCTGACAGAGGAAAAACTCGGCTATGCCAATAACGATGCCATCGTCATGCATCCGGGGCCTATTAATCGGGGTCTTGAAATTTCTTCCCGGGTGGCCGATGGATCACGCTCGGTAATCCTGGCCCAGGTTACTAATGGGATTGCGGTAAGAATGTCCATCATGGCAACACTGATGGGTGGACAGGAGACGTCCCCATGAAGATCCTGATCAAAGGTGGTCGGGTAATCGACCCGGCAAACGGGATAGATAAAACTACCGATATCACTATAGGCGATGGCAGGATTTTGTCTCTTGGTTCCGCGCCAGATGGATTTCATCCCGACCTTGTTCTGGAAGCCAAAGGGAAACTGGTGTTACCCGGTGTCATTGATTTGTGTGCCAGGCTACGAGAGCCTGGCGAGGAACAAAAGGCGACCATTGCCAGTGAAACCGCTGCTGCAGCTGCAGGTGGCATAACCAGGCTGGTTTGCCCACCCGATACCTGGCCAGTGATTGACACCCCGGCGATGGCAAATATGATCCGTGACCGTGCTGAAGCAAGTGGACAATCACGGGTACATCCCCTGGGTGCACTTACCGTAGGCCTTGGCGGGAAAAGATTGACCGATATGGCGATGCTGTCAGATGCTGGTTGCGTGGGCGTCAGCAACGGACTCAAGGCGGTGAAAAATACCCTGGTAATGCGTCGTGCGATGCAATATGCATCTACCTATGACATTCCGGTTTTTCTTACCCCACAGGATTCCTGGCTACGCGGCAATGGGGTCGTTCACGAAGGTGAAATGAGTACCCGACTCGGATTGCCCGCGATCCCTGAAGCGGCAGAAACCGTTGGTGTAGCACGAGATCTGGCCCTGATCGAAACCAGTGGTGCCCGAGCCCATATCAATCAACTTTCCTGTGGGCGTTCGGTTACCATGATCGGGGAGGCGCAATCTAATCAGTTGCCGGTAACCGCCAGCGTCGCGATTCATCAGTTGTTACTGAGTGAAGAAGACATTGGCGCTTTCGATACCCGCTACAAGGTTTTTCCACCCTTGCGCACAATCCGCGACCGGGATGCATTGATTGAAGGCGTACGCAGCGGTGTGATTTCGGTAATATGTTCTGATCATCAACCCCATGGCGCTGATGCCAAACTGTTACCTTTCAGCGAAGCTGCAGAAGGTATTGCGGGGCTGGATACCCTGCTTGCATTAGCTCTTGGGATGGCCCTTCAGGGTCAACTTTCACTGTCCACGGCGGTGGCAACACTGACTTGCAACCCGGCAAACATTATTGGCGTTGACGCTGGTCACCTGAGCATTGGGGCCAAAGCTGATTTATCCGTGTATGATCCGCAGCAGCAATGGGTATTTCATCAGAATAATATTCGTAGTCGAGGCCGTAATTCGCCTTTTATTGGCGACCAGATCAGCGGTCGTGTAGAGACCACTCTAATAGATGGTAAAATTGTCTGGCCGAACCCTGAGTAGTAACAACCGGGACAATTACAGAAGCGAGTAGAAGTTCCCTAATTAAAATTACCATTTATTAATCCCCTGTTCACCTTCCAGTAAGCAAGCGCTTGTTACATTGCGCGTTTTTCAATTGTATTGAGGCATTTAAATGAACCACAGAACCATGATCATGGCACCAGTCTATAAAATTGCTATTGCGGCAGTCATCGCACTTTCAGCAACAACACCTGAAGTGATGGCAGATCCCGCCGGGCATGTTGCCGAAAACCTGCCCACGATCAATATCGCAGATGGTTTCGCCGACCTCGTCGCGGCGGTCAAACCGGCAGTGGTCAATATTTCAGTCACTGGATCGGTAACGACATCACGCAGAGACGGAAGCCCTCATGGTCAGTCTCCTGAGCTCGAGGAATTCTTCAGGCGTTTTTTTAGCGATCCAAATGGTGCACCGAAAGGACATGGCGACGGTGAAACATTCGAGCGAAAAACCACCGCGGTGGGATCCGGTTTCATTATAGATGCCGACGGGCTGGTGGTAACCAATAACCATGTCATTGCCGATGCCGATGAAATCGAAGTCGTGTTTGATGACGGCACCCGAATGCCCGCTGTACTCAAGGGTACTGACACCAAAACCGATCTGGCGCTATTGGAAATCAAGGGTGATCATCCATTCCCTTTCGTCAAATTCGGCAATTCTGAAATCGCCCGAGTGGGTGACTGGGTGGTCGCCATCGGAAATCCATTCGGTCTTGGTGGCACCACTACCAAGGGCATCATTTCCGCCCGTGGTCGCGATATTCGATCTGGTGCTCTGGATGACTTTATTCAGATTGACGCACCCATTAATCGTGGTAATTCCGGTGGTCCCCTGTTCAATATGCGTGGCGAAGTAATCGGCATCAACAGTGCAATTTTTTCGCCCAATGGAGGTAGTGTGGGTATCGGTTTTGCCATTCCATCGACAATGGCTGAGAACGTCATTAGCCAGTTACGCGATACCGGTTCAGTACAACGCGGCTATCTTGGGGTACAGATACAATCAGTCAGTGATGAGATTGCGGAGAGCCTTGGTCTGGAAAAAGCAGCCGGTGCGTTAGTAACCCAGGTTATTGAGGATAGTCCGGCAGAAGCGGCCGGACTCAAGGCCGGCGACATAATCCTGCTATTCAATGGCAAGGAAATAAAACGTATGAGAAATCTACCCAAAATTGTTGCCCTTACCGAAACCAATAAACAGGTGGACGTCGTCGTATGGCGCAATGATGAGCGGGTAACGATCAGCGTGTCTGTGGGCGGTAATACTGACGAAAAAATGGCAGCACTGTCTACCGATCAAAGTGAAGCAGGAAAACTTGGGTTGACACTGAAAAAACTCACCGATAAAAACAGACAGCAATACGGCATTGATGAAAAGGTCGAAGGGGTGTTGATTACTGCACTCAAACCCGAAAGCCCGGCAGCCGAACGTGGTCTGCAACGCGGCGAATTGATCAAGAAAGTCGGCAATGCCGAGGTTACGGATCCTGAACAGGTTAACAAGGCAATCAGGAAAACCATTAATGACGACAAACAATCCGTTCTGTTGCTGGTAGAACGCGATGGCCGGGTACGTTACGTGGTGATTCCGCTGGATTCATAATTTCCCGACGGCATGCTGACAGCGAGTTTTCTGTAGCCAAAGGAAAATTGACTTTCATTACTGTTGCAGCGGTCAGCCTGGTGCTGACGCTGTAACGGTACTGCAGGCTGATGATGGCGAGTCGCCCAATGCAATGGAAAGAGGTAGACTCATGTTTAGCGATTGGAACGAAAAAACGAGCCAGACGATGATCCGCCCTGTTCGCCGCCGCATGATTTTTTTAAACTGATAGTAGTCATGATAAATCGATGGTTAGATGCGACACAGGCGCCTCGAATACCATTTTCACTCCACCATATCGGGTGTCTAATAAGTGTTATGAGTCACTGCATAAAGTAATTTGCGAGGTCTAAAAATTGGAAATCAAATCTGTCCACAAGGCTAGTTGCCACTGCGGCTCGGTGCAGTTCGAGCTCGTCCTTCCCGATGGCCTGGAGCAACTCCGTCGCTGCGATTGCTCCATGTGCCGCAGACGGGGAGCCATTGTCGCGTCAGTGCCGCGAAGTGGCATACACATTACCAAAGGCGCAGAATTCCTCAGCCTTTATCAATTCAACACCAAAACTGCGAGGCACTATTTCTGTTCAAACTGCGGTATCTATACCCATCATCAAAGGCGGTCCAATCCTGGGCAATATGGCTTCAACGTAGCCTGTCTTGAAGGTGTAAATCCGTTTGAGCTTGGAGAAATCCCCACTATGGATGGCATTAATCACCCCGCGGACCGCGCCAGCAATGTCTCATAACAAGTGCATCGTGTTGCAGATGCCGTATCGGCAAAACGCGACGCGGTTTACTGCTCCATATGCAGGCGTTAGATGGCAGTTAACATATCCTTTCTTTTCCAACCGGAGATAAGAATTTATGGCAAAGCAACCCACCGAAGTCACCGTTGAGATGTTGCAAGCCAACCGGTTCAAACGGGACCAATAAAGATTATCTTATCGATTCACTCTGGACACAAATGACCACTCTCCCGGATTTCAGGCTCGAATCTCACTTTTCAAAATGGGAATTCAAAGCCCGGTATCACATGACGGCATCTGATGCCGAAAGCATTTCGCTGCGTGATCTTTTGGCAATGGCGACAGCAGAAGAACGCGAGGAGTTCGAAGGAATGTGGCTGGGTTACACTGAAACTTTCGGCGCACCCGACCTCCGTGAAACGATTGGCTCCATGTATACCAATCGGGAAGCCCATGAGATTCTTTGTTTTGCGGGAGCCAGCGAAGGAATCTTTGCCGCAAATTCTGTAATCCTCGATAAGGACAGCCACGCCATCGTGGTGACGCCAAACTATCAGTCCCACGAAGCTTTGCCGGTGGCGATCTGCGAAGCAACGGGTATTCCATTAGACCCGAATGATGAATGGTCCCTTGATATCGATAGAATAGCCAGGGCAATAAAACCAAACACAAAATTAGTGACGATCAATTTTCCACACAACCCAACCGGCACAATCCTGCCGCTCGATCGTTATCATGCGCTGATCGAGTTATGCCGAACGAATGGAATCTATATTCTGCATGATGAGATTTTCAACGGCCTTGGCCCGACGGGCACAAAGCATTTACCTTATGTCGCGGATTTATATGAGCGTGGATTGTCGCTGAATGTAATGTCGAAATCGTTCGGTTTGCCGGGCCTGCGGATAGGTTGGATTGCCTGTGCCGACGACGGGATTATTTCCAAAATGGAACGAATGAAGCATTACCTGTCGATTTGCAATTCTGGCCCAAGCGAACGCCTGGCCAAAATTGCCCTGAATAATCGCGACAAATTGCTGGCGCGCAATTGCGCCATTGTGGATGAGAATTTATCAAAGTGGGATGCATTTTTTGAACATCATCAGGATCTGTTCGAGTGGCATCGACCCGATGGATCTTGCACAGCTTTCCCGAGGTATAAAGGACCAGATGGGGTTGAAGCGTTCACCCGTACAATGATAGAGGAAAGTGGCGTTTTGTTGCTCCCGAGTACGATCTACCGATCGGAACTTGGCGAGACACCAACAGACCGATTCCGGCTTGGATTTGGGCGCAAAGGCCTGGACAAGGGATTAGCGGTGATGAATACACATATTTCCAGGCATTACAACCAGGAAAGCACAGGTGCAACCTGACACATAGTTGAAAATTCAAATGAAATATTTTTAAAAATAGTAATTCCTGGCAGAAAAGCGACAATAGCAACCTTGGAAAATTCATAACAAGCAGCGTAAATTTGCTACTACCAGACATCAGGTTGGTTCGCAGATGCTTTAAAGCGACAATGAATTAACCTATAATTATTCCAGCTACTGAAAGGTCCCTGAACCGCCGCACTGAAAAATTTTCTTTATGAACCTAGCGATCAAACCCGTTTCCAGGGTCGATACATTATGGCAGACCTTACACGCTGAAGTAGAGGAGCAGTCGTGGAAAGAGCCCATACTGAAACAATTTTTACAGCCCATCGTGCTGGATCATAAAGAATTCCATTGCGCACTGGGTGCCTTGCTGGCACAAAAACTTGAATGCCCGGCGCTATCCCAAGCGAGCCTTACCGAATTATGTTTGCAGGCTTATTCTGACCAGCCACAAATCCCGCTTTCGGCCCGGCATGACTTGTTCGCAGTTTGCGACCGTGATCCCGCCTGCAATCGTTATTCGATTCCATTTCTGTATTACAAAGGCTTCCAGGGTCTGCAAATGTATCGGGTTACCCACTGGCTATGGAACCAGGGCCGTACGGAACTCGCACTATATTTGCAAAGCCGAATCAGTGAGACATTTACTATGGATATCCACCCGGCAGCGACCATTGGTCATGGTATTCTGATCGATCATGCCTCATCTATTGTCATTGGTGAGACAGCTGTAGTTGGGAACAACGTTTCGATGCTGCATGAAGTCACCCTGGGAGGGACTGGAAAGGAAGCTGGAGACCGTCATCCCAAAGTGGCCAGCGGGGTTCTGATCGGTGCCGGGGCCAAGATCCTTGGCAATGTTACCATTGGTGAAGGGGCCAAGATTGGCGCTGGCAGCGTGGTTCTTGATCATGTACGGGCCCATAGCACGGTGGCCGGTGTGCCGGCAAAACCGGTAGGTGATTGTGACTGTGAACAGCCTGCGCTGGAAATGGATCATACCCTTTACAATAATTGATAATAATTTTTAGACGAGGTCTATCATGCATTTTGAGAAAGTAATTTTTGCCTTCTTTATCCTGCTTGCCCTGACATTGAATTTTGGATTTTTTATTGGCGAAATGTCTGATCCGGATCATCATAGCGTATTCGAGTTGTTTGCTGCTCTGTTGGTGAGCCTGATTGCAACGGTCATGAAGTTTGGAGATAAATCCCACGTTGGTACCGTGCTATTGGCATCGAGCCTGGTGGCCGATTTACAGCTGATTGCAGCCTGCGTCGTCTGGGGTGTTGCGGTATATGGCATGAATCAGACGCTCAGCCCATACGCACTCGCCAGCATCGTCTCATTATCAGGCGGCGCGTTGCTGGCGAACCTGATTTCGGTGGTTATCCTTACCGTGGAAACCAGCATTCACCGACATTAGAATCGAGCACCGGCATCCGGAATCTCTGCGATGCAAAATATAATATTTTTAATCATGCGCAGGATGCGCGCGCCGCTGATAACCCTGATCTGCGTCTATGCAATTTCGGTTCTTGGATTCGTCCTGATACCTGGTCAGGATGAGCAGGGAATGCCGTGGCGAATGGATTTTTTCCATGCGTTTTACTTCGTCAGCTATATGGGTTCAACCATCGGTTTTGGTGAGTTACCGTATCCATTTACCGATGCGCAACGGCTATGGACACTATTGACGATCTATACCACGGTCATTGCCTGGCTATACACCATCGGCACCCTGATCACACTGGTGCAGATGCCATTGTTTCGCGCTGCGATCACGCGTAATATTTTTATTCGCCAGGTCAAAAGAATCCACCAACCGTTTTATCTGGTTTGCGGCTATGGTGATACCGGGCGGTTGCTGGTTAAGGCGTTAGTCGAATATGGTATCCAATGTGTGGTCATCGACCAGGAAAAAGATCGGGTCAACGAACTGGAACTGGAAGAACTGCCATTACACGTACCGGCATTGAATGCGGACGCGTCGGATTCGGCGGCATTGCTGAGCGCGGGTCTGGGTAGTGCATTTTGTAACGGCGTCATCGCAGTCACCCGGGACGACCAGGTGAATCTCAAAGTCGCAATTGCCAGCAAGCTACTCAATCGTGATATCAAGGTATATTGTTGGGCAGAAACTCATGATGTCGGCGCCAATATGGCTTCATTCGATACCGATCATATCGTCTATCCATACGATACGTTTGCAGAACACTTGTCCACCGCACTGAATTCACCCAATAACTACCTGTTGCATCAATGGCTGTCGTCGCCAAAGGGCACTCCCCTCTCTGACCCGGTATTCCCGCCAAAAGGAAAATGGATCTTGTGTGGTTTTGGCAGATTTGGCAAAGCCGTTTACAGAAAACTCATTGACCACGGCTTGCCGGTCACCATCATCGAGCAATACCCGGAAGTCACAAATCCACCCCCGGGTAGTCTGGAGGGGCGTGGTACCGAAGCAGAAACGCTGCATGCTGCGGGCATCAGTGAAGCGGCCGGCATAATTGCAGGCACCGATCATGACGTAAATAATCTTTCGATTATTATGACCGCAAAAGCATTGCAGCCAAAGCTTTTTACCATTGCGCGCCAGGAATCGGCCAGCAACAATAATATATTTTCCGCTGCAGGGATTGACCTGGTAACCAATCACAGTAAATTGATTTCCGGGCAGCTATTCGCCCTGATCACAACGCCATTGACTTCTGAGTTTTTGCGTTTATCCCTGGATCAGACGGACGAATGGTCAAGAGTGCTGGTCAGTCGATTGCTGGGCTGCATCGATAATACCACCCCCTCTTCGTGGGTCATCACCCTGCGGCCGGAAAGATCCAGCGCCATTTTTGACACCATTGGTAGCGGTGGCGAGGTATTACTTCACCACTTGATGCGTGCACCCGGAAATCGCAAGAAGAAGTTACCCTGTGTTGCACTATTGTTGAAACGAGGCAACGAATCACTGCTGTTTCCTGACAAAAAGATGTCACTCAAGCCTTATGACCGCATCCTGTTCGCTGGAGATCCACGGGTAAAATCGAAAATCTCGGATATTTGCACCTCACCGGAAATCCTCCACTACATGTTAACCGGAGAAAACCGGGCAACCGGGCTGATCTGGAAACGGTTTAATCCTCCCGGGGAAAAAGTTGATAACCCGATTTAGAACCTCCTGACTAAAAAGAAGAACCTGGCTGGGTCAGAAACACTTTCTCAAGGTCTGTGGATTCTCGATCCAGTATTTCATTGCGATGGGGAAATCGACCAAAACGCTCAATTACCTCGTAATGACGCCTGGCATAGCCGAGAAATCCGGTGAATATTTCCTGATCCTCTATCGCAGCATCCTGTAAAAGTTGTTGAAACAGGTCCATCGCCCTGGTCTGCATGGCGAGATCTTCACTGTGCTCAAAGGGCAGATAGGCAAATACGCGCTGAATGGTAGTGAGTTCCAGATCAGCACCTGTCGCGACAATTTGCTGGGCTAGTTCCAGCCCTACAGAATCAAAGGAAAAAGATTTGCTCGATCCCCGGTATATATTTCTCGGAAACTGATCGGTACAAATTATACTGGCCAGAAGGCCTTTGGCCGATTCCCGCCAGTGATCCAGTTCCGAGTCGGCGACGGCATTGACAAGGGCGCGAAACCGATCAGAAATTTCCCGGTCAATTTCCTCATTCTTGTTCCACCATACTTTTTTTTTGTCATTATTGATATCCTGCACTGTTTGGCCAGAACCAAACCAGAACGTCAGCACACTGTCTATCGTTTCATTCATCTTGGTACAATCGGGTTAGTAATTCGGGAAATCATCTGAGTAAAATTGTTTCATAATGATCGCTACCAATAGCATTTATTTTCACAGGTTACCACCAACAGCATGTTAACAAATACTTTCCGCCTGGACTTTGCGCTGGATCATGGTGCACTGACAAACTAATGGCGATTCGATTATTTCTCGCTCTGGCCGCTGTGGCCGGAATCATGTGGTACCTGGCATGGTATCACCGGGCTACTCCGGAGCAGCAGACAAAATCTCTGCGCACTGCCACATTATATGGTATTGGCGGTATTTTGTTGTTGCTGGTGGTGACCGGTCGTATTCCCTGGTTATTCGCCCTGTTCAGTGCCGCTGTTCCATGGATAAACAGGGCTATGGCGGCAAAACGAATGTGGTCAATGTTTTCCCAGGGTCGCCCGCAATCCGGCAACGCCAATGAGCAACAGCAAAGGCCAATCAGTTCCATGACCCGGGACGAGGCATTTGAAATTCTTGGCCTGAAACCGGATGCGACACGGGATGACATTATCAAGGCTCACCGTAAGTTGATGGCTCGGGTACATCCCGATAAAGGGGGCTCGGACTACCTCGCAAGCAGTATCAATCAGGCTCGAAAAATACTACTGGATGATGGTTGATGACCCTCCTGAGCAGGATTTTAGTGCTCCGATCGGATAGAATATCGCTGTCGCCGACACCCAAACCGGAACTCTTAAAGGTCGCAGCTTGTCACAGGTCAACTCACATCTCTGGTTCAAGTTTTCTGCTCTGCTAAGCCTGACGCTGATTTCTATATGGCCTGTTGCCATGAGTTACATCAGCACAGACAACACGCGTTTCTACGATATCAATGAGCAACTCATTGCCTCGGTGATCAGTGAGCCAATTTCGCAGAAACAATATCCGGAGAAAATAGCACTCCCGGGGATCAATATAGACGGTGACCTGTCTGTTTACTATACCATTGATCCTGAACTGCAACAGGAAGCCGAACGATTACTGGCAAAACATAATCCTGATTATGGCATTCTGGTCGCACTGGATCCGGAGACAGGACAAATACTGGCCATGGCAGACAGTACCCGGGATAAAGCCGATCATGGTAATTTGTCTATCGTCAATACTTATCCTGCAGCCTCGGTATCTAAAATCATCACCGCAGTTGCGGTTCTCAACGAGGGCTCTGCAGAAACTTCCACAGTAATCCCGTTCAATGGTAAATCCACTGCGCTGTACAAGAAAAACGTCTTCTCTCATAAAAATAACAAATGGACGCGTAAGCCAACACTGAAAGAATCCTTTGCCAAATCCATCAATACCGTATTTGGAAGATTGGGCGCGGTAGATGTCGGCGGCGATACCCTGCTCAACTACTTTCACACGATGGGTTTCAATTCACGCTTTGCTTCGGACTTTGCCTTCGCCAACGGTACTATTGAACTGGAAGTTGGAGATCAGTGGCAAGTGGCTGAAAGTGCAGCAGGTTACACCAACCGGAATACACTTTCGCCATTGCATGCAGCGGCAATGGCGGCTACTGCAGTCAATGGTGGCAAACTGGTCGCACCCACTCTGGTCTCGCGGATTGACGGCCCTTACGGAATTCCTCTGTACCAGCATATTGAACCCGCTTCTTCAACTGCGATGAGTGAATCCACCGCGGGCAAGTTGAAAGAACTGATGCAGGCAACCGTGACCCAGGGTTCTGCGAAAAAATCTTTTCGGAAATTTCACAGGAATCACCGTAAGAATGCCATCATTGGTGGTAAGACGGGATCTCTTACCGGATTCAAGCCCAAGGGGAGATACGACTGGTTTGTCGGATTTGGCGAGTTGGATGGGCGAAAAATTGCCTATACAGCATTATGTATCAACAAGAAAAAATGGTATGTAAAGTCTTCACGCCTGGCCCGGGAGTTTCTTGAATTTTATTATTCGGAGCCGCAGATAAATTGAAGCAATACCTTGAGACGGTGAAGGAAACCCTGGCAAAGGGCACCCGAAAAACCAATCGAACCGGAGTCGATACCCTGTCGACATTTAATATTAACTATGAAATTGATCTGAATCAGGGGTTCCCTCTGCTGACCACCAAGGAGATTTCCTGGAAGAATATCGTGATCGAAAATCTCTGGTTTCTGTCGGGAAAAACTGATATAGCCCTACTGAAAAAGCATCATTGCAAATTTTGGGATCCCTGGGCGGATGAGCACGGAAAAGTGCCCAGTGCCTATGGCAATTTCTGGCGCCATTTCCCGTTACCGGATGGCCAGACCAATGACCAGATTGCCTATGTGGTGAACACCCTCCACACTAACCCCATGAGTCGGCGAATGATTGTCAGCGCATGGGCGCCCGGCAATGCCCAGACCAGCGCACTGCCACCCTGTCATGCATTCTGGGTGGTAAACGTGCAAAATGACGAACATGGCAGCCCATCACTATGCCTCCATCTGACCCAGCGCAGTTGTGACATCGCCCTCGGCATACCCTACAACATTGCCGGCTATTCATTGTTGCTGGAACTGCTTTCACGATTCAGCAATATTCCATCCGGTTTGTTTGCCCACACCCTGATCGATGCCCACATCTATACCGCAAGAGCGGATGGAAGCATGGCCGAATACGATCACGTACCTGGCCTGAAAACTCAATTGCAACGTGAAGTTCGTGCCCTACCAACTCTGGAAATCGATCCCTCTATCCGGACATTGGCTGACATTGAACCACTATTGTCACTGGAAACGGACGAAATTATGGAGAAATTCAAGTTACACAATTATGATCCTCACCCGGCGATAAACTTCAAGGTTGCGGTATAGCCTTAAGCGCTATGAATGTGACAATCGATAATTTGGTTGATGTAAGCGGTAACGTGGATATCTCATAGACTTTTTGAAAAATACCCAGTGAATACCCCTTCACCGTTACATGGTGCAATTGTGGCGATGAATGCCAATAATGTCATTGGCCTCGACAATGCCCTTCCCTGGCACTACAGTGCCGATTTGAAGCGTTTCAAACAGCGTACTCTGGGAAAAATTATTATTATGGGGCGACGCACATGGGAATCTATTGGCAGTAAAGCATTACCGGGCAGACGAAATATCGTTATCAGTCGAAGCCCTGTGGCAGCAACAGAATGCTATACAGGTGTTGCCGAGGCAATAGAACGGTGCGGAGAAAAGGATCTATGGATTATTGGTGGCAGCCAGATTTATCTCGCTGCATTTGAATTTCTCAATCTGCTGGATGTCACACTTGTTCCAGACAGAGTGAATTCCGGGCACGCGGTGCGGTTTCCGGTCATTGATCCTGAAATTTGGAAAGCGGACAGTTCAGAGCCACTTGAGGCTGAGCCCACGTTGATAAATACAATATATCTTCGTCGTTAGCAATGCAAGAGGCCCCATTGGCATCACGGCACTTAAAAGATTCCTTCGGGCGGGGCGAAACACTACACAGTCGCTGAATCCGTAATGATCAAATTGATAGAGCACTAGTTTTGGCCCGCAGAATTTTTGACACCTACCATGCGCCAGATGATGAAATTGAGGGTGTAAAGCATGCCCTGGATGAGGCATCTGTTAACTGGTTTGAAACTTTAAAAGGCCGTTGGTGGGTGGGCTCTGCGGGGCTCTGGGTCTCTGACGATGACCAGTACCAACGTGCACGCCAGGTCATTGAAGCGTTTCAAAGTAGCTGGCGTGAATCTGCGCGAAATGCGCAACTGGTCACTCAATCGGAAGTGTCAGCCAGATCTGTTCGCTGGTCATTAACACCGGTACTGGCAGTTGTAGTTGGGTTAATTCTTTACTTTACCCTGTTCTGGTTCTGGCTCTAGCGCCCACTGGAAACGCTCAATACCAGTTGTCCAACACACTAGCGCGAAACTGGCGCCCACTGCTCGGTGATCGCACGCAACATGGTTTGCACCACCGATACATCGCTGGCGATAATTTCCTGGATAATCGCGCCTTCAATTCTTAACATTTGCAAAGCTGTATAGGCCTTGACTGAGAGTATTCGATCACGTTGAGCAATAATTTCGATGATACCAAAAGTTTCTCCAGCGGCGAGTCTTCCGGCTATATCGGTAGCATTGTCCGGATTCCGTAGCGAATGCGCCTCACCCTCGATGATGATATAGGCATTTTTACTGGGATCACCACTGTGAAAAAGAAACTCTCCGGGCTCGGCGCTGGCTCGATGGCAATTCTCTGATAAAAGCTGTTGCTGATGGGCGCTGAGCCTGCCAAAAATCGGCGATTGGCCAATGATGGACAGGTTATCCGAATTCTTGTCCATCGGAGGCGCTCTTGACACACTGATATCAACCAGCGACCCTTCTTCGGTAAAGCGAAAGACTTTGTCGAATTCGACCAGATTATCGATCTCCCGGTCGATCCAGATCAAAGTGGATTCCGGTTGCATACTGCGTATATTTTTGCGGAGAGTACGTTTTTCCGTTGCGTCAAAAGGTGCCAGAGCATCGTGAAATATCATCACATGTGGTTTTTTAATCAGCATTCGAGCCACCGAAATATTATGCCTGCCAGTGACTGGAAGTCGACCACCACTAATGCCAACTTGCGATTGGGCCAGCAGTAACATTACGTCACGCTTGAATCCCATTTCCTCAAGGGTTTCCTCGACGATTTGACCGATGCGTTTTTCGGCAGCAGGCTCCCGTGCAACGACGCGCCCAAACAACAGGTTATCAATAATATTTAGTTTTGGATGAAATGCACGGTGGTCGAATCGGGTGATTCGTTGGCGTAAATCCTGTGGCATTTTCAGGAAAAACTCGTGCCTGAGTTGCAGAAACCTGGCCGACATGATGTCATTGATAAAACCAAACCGGTGTAATTCCGGAATCAGGTGAAGGAATATTCCGAGTAATCTGACCCTGCTTTCATGATCGAGCTGATTGTCTTGCATTTCCGCTGCGGGATGAGTCAACTCGGCAATATCTTCGTCGCTATCGATGTCAAACTGCCTGAGTAAACTATGGTCCCGGGAAATTTCCTTGATTCGTTCGGCAATTCGCATCACAGCCTCACCGCCCGTCTTAATGGCAAGTTCAAGCAGACCCAGATCGGCAAATGATTTCTGCAGGTAAGGATGTGCAGCCAGATTTCGTAAATTGAGATTCTCATCCGATGGTATGCCAAACAAGATATTCTCTGCCACGGTGGCATTGCGGTTATACGTATCCGGGTCAAATCCCGCGACCACTCGCTGAAGATTTTCTTTTTCCAGTTTTAGCCTGATCGATTCACGTGCCCGAAGTATGTCAGCAGCTAGTTGGGGATAGTCTTCAGGGTCAAATATCTCCAACAGGCCACGTTGGTACATTGTTCTCGCTGAGCCTATCGTGGCCGCACCGGCAAAATAATGGTCGTCGAACTCCCCGGCGTCTTTGACTTTTATCAATCCATAGTCGATCCAGTCGCCGAAAAATGGATCCGTGTTATTACCCGCAGCCTCAGATTCACGAATGGCTAACGCTTGTTGTGGATTAGCAGAATCTACCGCTGGGGGAGAATGATTCAGTCCATAAACTATATTGTCGTGAATGGACCCATTAAAAAAGTGTGGATTTGGACCCTGGTATGCCAGTCGCGTCCGCAGCGCATGATTATCCAATGCATCCAGCGGTTGGTTGCCCACGAAAATGGTACCGGATTCCGGTTTTTCAAATCCGGTTAAAAGATCAGCCAGGCGTGCTCTTTGCACCGCATTCTGCCCCACAATGGCCACGCGTGTTCCCGGCTCAATACTCAGGTTAAGATTGACGATGGTCGGTTCACCGATTTCCGACTTCCAGTATACATTGCGAAAGGTAATGGGTTTCAGCAGACTCTGTTCGGATAATACAGGGTCCAGGTTTGATTCCGGCAGTAGCCCGCCTGGAGAAAACTGCTCGATGATCTGCTGATATTTTATCTTCGAATCTTCGTGGGCCTGATAATGGTTGAGCAACTCTTTCCAGGGTGATGTGAGATCCTTGTAGGCGGACAAGGCGGCGACCAGGGCACCGATGGTTAAATCGCCCTTAATCACCAGTAAGCCGCCAAACAGGTAGAACAGAAAAGGAGTAAATTGACCAATGGTATTGTTCAGGAATTTCATAAAAAACTTTTTCCTGAAAATCTGCAGACGAATATCAAACAGGCCACCCAGCCAATGTGAAAACTCCGACAGGACATAACGTTGGGTGCCCTGCAGTCGAATTTCCCGGGCGCCGCTGATGGTTTCTCCAATACGCTCAGAGAGCTTGCGGATATTCAACACCCGCTCCTTTTTGAGTACGTTTACCTGTTGTTGCAGTTTGGGTATGACATATCCCTGTACAGGAATAAGCGCCACAGAGGCCAGTCCAAACACCCAGTCCTGCATAAACATAAACAGCAGAATCGTGATCATTGTGCCACCCTGAAACAATGGCAATGCAATAGACTCTGAAATATATCCAGCCAGTGGTTCAGTTTCACCGGTAATGGTAGCGATCAATTCTCCCTGGGAAGTTCGTGCATAGTGCGACGGGGGAAATCGCAGGATGCGCTGTACAAGTTGATAACGCAGGCGTCGGATCAGCCTTTCGCCAACGATGCCCTTGCGCGTATTGATATTCATTTTCAGTACGCCATTGACGATGATCAGGGTCAACAACAGCAAACAAAGCGCAATCAGATAATGAATGGTGCCCAATGATATGCCAAACAATGAGTGGAAAGGACTACCCCCGGATAGCGCCTCATTAATTATCGTCTTGGGAATTTCCAGACTATAATAAAGTATTGGAAACGACAGCATGGTAAGGGCGACGATAACAATCTGATTCTTCGCGCTATACTGCCAGATATATTTCAACAGATTGGGATTCATGAATTACCCTATTAACGCAGGAAGCCTCCGGTTGTTATTGTGTATTACCATAGCGCTGGCACTTTATCATACTGCATAGAATCGATGTCGGCCAAACTGATGCTAGTGGTGTTTGTACAATCACGCCACAAACGATGCCTTTGCTACGGAACAAAGACAAGAATCAGACCATGACACCACAAAAAAACAAGAAAGAGGTTTTTTATAGTGACCTCAAGCGGAGGATACTCACTCTGGAGCTGGCCCCGGGTTGTGACATGGACGAAGTGGCGCTGAGCAAGCGGTACCAGATTTCACGGACCCCTCTGCGCGACGTGATGCGCACTCTGGCAGGAGAAGGCTATCTGGAGATTCGCAACAATCGAGGCGCCAGGGGCACGCTTTCAGGCATCTCTGCCGCAGAACTGGCAATGGGCCAGGATAGCGAAACAACTCGAGCGTTGTGTTCCTTGGATCCGCCGCGCAGATTGCCACCGGAATCTTTTGCATGGCTGGGCGCAAATACCATGATGAAGTGGAAAGAATGGCGAACTGGTCGGGAGTAAACACGGCCCTCTGGGTTAAGCTGAGTTTCGACCTCGCGATCAGACAGGGCTATCTGAACCAAAAATACGAGAAATTCAAACCCGCCACCAATTGAACCGGACTGGCAGATAAAATTGCCTGAAAGCATGGACTTTAGCTGCGTGGCCTTATATCCTAAAAGCCCGGATTGACAAACAAAGATTTGACGATCGAGCCAGGATTGGCACGTTGCCAATCTTGCTTCCCGGTTAGCCGATTGTCTGAATATCGATTCCTCGGAGGATTTCCAAGAATTTCACAGGCAGTATAAAATTACCTTTTTTATTTTAATAGCTCAACAAACTGAAGAGAGACAAACACCATGAATAGCACAACAAAAACCAAGCTCGATGAATTTATGAACGGGTTGGTAAAACGGAATCCCGGTGAGGAGGAATTTCACCAGGCCGTTTATGAGGTCGCTGGTACCGTAATGCCGTATATTGAAAATAAACCTGTTTACGAGGAAATGCGTATACTGGAACGCCTGGCGGAGCCAGACAGAATTATAACCTTTCGCGTTTGCTGGGAAGATGACGAGGGAAATATTCGGGTCAATCGGGGCTATCGGGTGCAAAATAATAATTCAATCGGCCCCTACAAGGGGGGCCTGCGTTTCCACCCCAGTGTCAGTCTGAGCATTCTGAAATTTCTTGCCTTTGAGCAAACGTTCAAAAACAGCCTTACCGGATTACCCATGGGTGGTGGTAAAGGTGGAGCAAATTTCAATCCAAAAGGAAAATCAAACAACGAAGTAATGCGATTTTGTCAATCCTTTATGACAGAGCTTTCACATCACATCGGGGCAGACAAAGACGTACCAGCGGGTGATATTGGTGTCGGTGCACGAGAAATCGGCTACCTGTTCGGGCAGCACAAAAGAATGTCTCATGAATTTACCGGTGTATTAACGGGCAAGGGGCTTGAATATGGTGGCAGCCTGATTCGATCCGAGGCCACAGGATATGGCGTTGTCTATATGCTCGATAATATGATGAAAGCGAGCAATAACTCGATCGAAGGCAAAACCGTTGCCGTATCCGGGTCCGGTAATGTGGCAACCTTCGCCTGCGAAAAAATCAATCAACTTGGCGGCAAAGTAGTTACCTTGTCGGATTCTTCGGGTTTTATTTATGATCCAACCGGTATTGACGCCCATAAGCTCGCTTACGTGATGGATCTGAAAAATGTCCGCCGCGGCAGAATCTCCGAATACGCCGAAGAATTTGGCTGCGAATTCCATGCGGGCAAACGACCATGGGTTGTAAACTGCGACGTCGCACTACCTTGTGCCACGCAAAATGAAGTGACCCTGGATGACGCCAAAACCCTGATTGCCAATGGCTGTTCTGTGGTGGTTGAAGGGGCCAATATGCCCTCAGAAGTTGCGGCCATGGAAGCATTCCAACAATCCGGGGTGTTATTTGCACCCAGCAAAGCCGCTAATGCCGGTGGAGTAGCAGTTTCCGGACTGGAAATGAGTCAAAACAGTGGTCGTATTTCGTGGAACGAAGCAGAACTGCAGGAGCATCTGAGAAGCATTATGGAAAAAATTCACGACCAGTGCCTGGCGTACGGCAAGGAAGGTGATACCGTCAATTACATCAAAGGTGCCAATGTTGCCGGGTTCATTAAAGTGGCCGATGCAATGCTTGCATACGGCGTAGTTTAACCTATGCGCCCTCTCCTGCCCCGACCATGGGGCAGGAGAGCATTCTCCAACCTGCCAACCGTTCATCTCCACATTGTGGGTCGTGGTTCCCCGAATTTAGATAAAAACAGGCATCGACTAGCTGCGCTGGCGCTGATCGGATTGATCCTCAGCACCCTGTCAACCGGCATCTGGTCGGATGCCATTGATATCTTTAACAGGGGATATCAGGCCCATACGCAGGGAAAGCTTCACGAAGCCATTAAATATTACAACCTTGCTATCCAATGGCAGGGAATACCGGATAATCGGCTGTCTTACGTCCACCACTATCTGGGCATGGCACAGTATCAGCTGCAGGATTATGCCAGTGCTATCGATAATTTTAATCGTGCAATTTCTTTAAACGAAGATATCGGGATTACTTATCTGAAAAGAGGCAACGCGCACTCTCAAACGGGTGATTTTAAAAGTGCCGTTGAAGATTATACAAATTCATTCGAATATGCTAAAAACCAGCCAGGCAAAACCGGGGCCGAGAGTTTACATAATCGTGGTTTCGCCTGGTATGGCCTTGGTGAGTATGTGAAAGCGATCGAGGATTACAATCGAGCGCTGGAAATTGACCCTAAACTCCCGGACACTTTTTATAATCGTAGCCTGGCGTGGCTGGCCCTCGGTGAATATAGTAAAGCGATAACAGATTGTGATCGGGCATTACGTATCCGGCCGGAAGATGATGATATCTATAAAACGCGCGCCAATGCATGGTTCAAACTGGAGCAATATGGCAATGCGGTCGAAGACTATAGCAGTGCAATCAAGCTGGATCCCGCAAATTCCGGGTATTATCTGAATCGGGGTATCGTATTCTTTCATCAGGATCAATTTGAACTCGCAATCAACGATTACAACAGTGCCCTTACCCTGACCCCGGAAGATGCGAAAATCAAACAATATCTGGAGAAAGCACTGGCAGCAATGGAAACAAAGCCGGAGCAAGAGTCAGGGTCTGGGCAGAATGATCCTGACCCATCGGTAGCGAAACCCGAAATCGCCACCACAGTTGAAACGGGGTCAGACGAAGAGGCCGTCAGGAAATAAAAACTTTATCTCCATATCAAGCAATTAATTTGCATATCCTCGCAGGTGCGGGAAATTTCACTTTCACCGTGACCTGATTTACCCGGCCAGGCAAATGACGGAAAACAAAATTAGGTTTAATTGCAATGACATCACGTTATTTGCCGTCATTGTTTGCTATTGTTAAAGACAAATTAAATTTGAGTCGTTATGCAGTTAACCACCTGGACCACCGCCGGCGGAATTTTGATTGTTTTTCTGATCACTGCTGCCATGCTCAGGGCAGCAGTACCTGGCTCCAGCAGTCGCATCAGGCGCATGGCTTTCTTCTGCCTGACCTATCTGCTGTCTGTTTCACTGGCGTATCTGGGACAAACTTTTGGTTGGACCCAGACCATCGCAATGGCTGCCAAGGTCGCCAATCTTATCGGCTGGCTAACTCTGCTGGAAATCTTCTCGGCCCTGTTTTTTAAATTAGCCCTGCCCCGGATCGGATACAACCCGCCCTCCATTGTCAGCGAGCTTTTTCTCGGGGTAGGAATCATTGTATTAATTTTCGTCACCTTGCGAAGCTTTGGTGTTGATGCCACTGGCCTCGCAGCGACATCCGCTGTAGTAACCGGAATATTGGCTATTGGACTACAGGCCACACTGGGGAACATCATCGGTGGCGTAGCACTACAACTCGATCGCTCAATCCGGGTTGGTGACTGGATTCAACTCGACAACGGTCGACAGGGTAAGGTACAGGAAATTCGCTGGCGACATACTGTTATAGAAACCCGGGACTGGGACACTATCATCGTCCCCAATTCGTCGTTGCTGGCAGCCAATATCATTATCCTGGGCAAGCGGGAAGGTGAGCCGTTACAACATCGGATGTGGGTCTATTTTAGTGTGGATTTTAGAACCCGGCCAGCTCATGTCATCGATACCGTAGAAGAAGCACTGCAGGCACCGCCCTCTATCCCCGGTATCGCACTGGAACCAAAACCAAATTGTATCTGTCTGGATTTTGCCAGTGACAATCGAGAAAGCTATGCCCTTTATGCGGTACGTTACTGGCTCGTTGAAATAAAGGATGATGACCCGACCAATTCATTGGTGCGCAGACGGTTGTATGCCGCGCTGCAAAGAGCAGATATACCACTGGCAATTCCGGCAGCGCAGTTATTTCTTGATAACGACGATATTGAACGCCGTGAACGCAAGGATCAGCAAAATACCCGGCGCCGACTGGAAGCGCTCAAGGAAATTGAATTTTTACAGGTATTGAATAAGGATGAACTACACCAACTGGCAAAGGGACTGCAGCCCGTTTTGTTCTCTAAGGATGAAAACATCATGGTACAGGACGATGAGGCAGACTGGCTGTATATTCTGACCGAAGGCTGCGCCGAAGTTTGGGTCAGCGCGGGGGGTAAAAACAGTAAAGTTTCGGATCTCTATGCGCCAACCTTTTTTGGCGAAATGGGTCTTATGACCGGTGCACTCAGGAATGCCACCATCGTTGCTACCAGCGATGTCTATTGCTATCGTTTATATCGTGACGGATTCCAGCATATCCTGCGACAACGCCCCAGTATCGCCGAAGAAATCTCTGCCATACTGGCAACTCGAGAAGTTGAAACCCAGTCAATTCGCGATAAACTGGACGATGATTCACGCAATCAGAGAATAGACGAAGTATCCGTTCGCATGTTATCGAAAATCAGTTCTTTTTTTGGTCTTACTGAATAGTGGTCCAACGCACTATGTTTGATGAGAGTCCTCTGACTCGGGCAGGGTTGAATCAGTTTTTCAACTGTGGAATATTTCACCAACAATTTTCCTGGACATGGGCTAGAATAACGGGGCAAATAAAGATCGGTATTATGATTTGAGATCCTGTGAAATCAGTAGTAATATTGGTCGCTGGCGAAATTTATTTTGTACTTGAATATTTGTTTGGGACAGTGGATTTGTAGTGAATCAGGAATCTTACAATCCAATATAAATGGCTAATATAATAAAAATGGCAGTACCGGCAAAAGAATCAGGTTAAAATTACCAATAATAATGATAGTCCACCAAAACCAATGTACAGTTCCAAGAAACTAGTGGGTGTATTCCATGACCAGTATTAATTCGATCTTCAGCGCCGAGGCAATACTCTGGATAGGTATTGCGCTGGTATTTCTCGCCCTGGCGCAAGCATTTGTAGCCCTGCTCTCGATTCTCAAACGTGGCCGTCTGACTACCGAACAACAACAGCTGACAATAAATTCGCTGAACCGGGAAATCGAGAACAAAACTCTTTTTAAAACCCTCGAAACCAACAAGCTGACCAGTACATGGTCAGGGTTTCGCAAATTCAGGATAGAGAAAAAGAACATGGAAGGGGGCGGCATCTGCTCTTTTTACCTGGTACCCCATGACGGCAAGACACTACCATCATTCGAGCCCGGCCAGTATCTTACCTTTAATCTGAAAGTTCCTCACTCGGATAAACCGTTAGTCCGCTGTTATTCACTCTCCGATAGCCCACAGAAAGCTGATTCCTATTATCGGGTCAGTATCAAGCATGCACTGCCGCCACCAAAAGCGCCGGATGCACCACCGGGGCAATCATCGAGTTTTTTCCATGAAACCCTGCAGGAAGGCGATATTGTCGATACCCGCGCACCCGGTGGCAATTTTTTCATGGATCAGACTCAACACACCCCGGTTGTATTAATTGGTGGTGGCGTTGGTTTGACCCCGGTAATGAGTATGCTTAACGCCATCGTTGACTCAGGGTCCCAGCGCGAAGCCTGGTTCTTTTACGGCGTTCGCAATGGTGATGAGCACGTGATGCGGGAACACCTTGCCGAGATTGATCACAATCACGAAAACATTCATATCAAAATCTGCTACAGCGACCCAAGGGAGGGAGTAGACAAGGAAGGTGAAGATTACGCCTATGCTGAACGCGTCAGTGTCGATTTGTTTCAGCGGGTGCTGCCTTCGAATAATTTTGACTATTACATGTGTGGCCCGCCGCCCATGATGGATTCCCTGGTCAACGGTCTCGGTGAATGGGGGGTACCGGAAAAGCACATCCATTTAGAGGCGTTTGGCCCCGCCAGCGTGAAAAAGAAGCCCGCAGCGGCCGCTGCAACTACAGAGGATAAAGGCACTACTTTTTCCGTCGAGTTTGCAAAGACAGGAAAGACTGCCGAGTGGAGTGCCAATCAGGGGACTTTACTGGATTTTGCAGAAGAACAGGGTATTGACATGGATTTTGGCTGTCGGGCCGGTAGCTGCGGGACTTGCGCCACCGCAATACGATCGGGCGAAGTGGATTATGCCGACCCTCCAAGCGCGCCACTTGAATCGGGTTCATGCCTGCCCTGCATCGGCACACCGAAAACCGCTATCGTAATTGATGCATAGCACCACAGATTTGATCATACTGAAAATTTGTCCTAATAATTTAGAGGAAACACCAATGAATCATCCAATTAAAAATAGAAACCTCCTGAAACTGGCTTCAATGTTTGCACTCATGCTGGCATTACTCGTCCCCTGGAGTGCATCCAATGCCCAGGATTTTCGCCGTGACCCGGCTCTTATTAAAGGCCCGGATGCTTGCGGGGAATGTCACAAGAAATCAGTTGAAGCCTGGAAGACAACCCATCACTCCACCACATTCAAGGATTTACCGCGCTCGAAAAAAGGCCGGACAATAGCCAAGAATATGGGGCTCAAACGAATTAAAGCTGGCGGTGACTGCCTGACCTGTCACTTCACCACCGCCATGGACGGTGAAAAACTCAAGCAAATCGGTGGTATTACCTGTGAATCCTGTCATGGTGCCGGTAAAGAGTGGATCGATATTCACAGTGATTTTGGCGGCAAAGATGTTAAAGCGGAAAACGAGGATCCAGCACACAAAACTGAGCGCTATGCAAAATCAGAAGAAACCGGAATGATCCGCCCGGGCAATTTGTATGCCCTGGCAGAAAATTGCTTTGGCTGCCATACCGTGCCCAATGAGAAACTGGTGAATGTAGGCGGGCATGCTGCGGGCAGCGCGTTTGAACTGGTAGCCTGGAGTCAGGGTGAAGTCCGTCATACACTATGGTATTCAGAAACCAATGAAGAAGCTCCCGTTGAGCGCAAGCGCGTCATGTATGTGGTTGGCAGGATGCTGGATCTTGAATTTGCCTACAAAGGTTTATCTGAAGCAACTGAAAAAGCAGATTATGCCGTTAAAATGGCGAAACGAGCCAAAATTGCCAAACTTCACCTGGGTAAGATTGATGAGGTGGTTGATTCACCCGAAGTCAAAGCGGTATTGAAAATTGCTGGCGGAGTCAAATTGAAACTCAACAATAAAGATGCATATCTCAGCGCTGCAAGCGCGGTAGCAGAGCAGGCAAAGAAAGTAGCGGCAATGGATGGCAGTAGTCTGGCCGGTGTTGACGCTTTATTGCCAGCTGCAGAAAAATTCAAGGGAACGCCATCACCCTGATTTTATAGCCTAAACCAGGACCAGGATCGTGGCGGACCGATCAACCACCAGCAGACCCCAACGGTGGGACTCGCCGTTTGACACCAATATGGGTGACCCGGATGTCACCCGGATGTTGTTGATGTCGCCGTTTTCAGAAATGGATCCAGCGCGATTTCCATCCAACTTGCCACTCGATGGAATCGTACGAAACGATACCAGAATTCGACGTTATGAACGTGGCGAAATCATTGTTCGGGCCGGAGACTACGGCAATTCTGCATTTCTGATCATTGCCGGGGATGTAGGCGTTATCCTTCCTCCAGGACTCTCAGCAGATTCCCTGGGGCATAGCGAAACACTCAAACACGGCGTCTGGTCTGCGTTAATGCGGTACTTTAAAAAGTCAGTGTACCCTGAAGTTCGTCATACTGATGGCAAGTATATTACCAATGAAGTGGCAACCAAAGGCTCTGGTGAATTTACCCGAGTCTTTTTAAAGGACACTGACAAAATTTTGGCGGAGCACGATATTGCTACCCTGACCGCAGGAAATATGTTTGGCGAGGTAGCCGCTATGGCGCGGGTGCAGAGGAATGCATCCGTGGTTGCGCTGGAAGACGTTGAATTGCTTGAAATTCGCTGGCAGGCATTACGGGATATACGTCGGCAGGTAGATTCATTCAGACTATATATTGATAACCTGTATCGCAAACAAAATCTCATCACGCATCTTAAAGAAATCGAAGTATTTCAGTTTCTTGATGATGATGCCATTGCCGAGATCACAAAACATACGCTATTTGAATCCTATGGAAACTTCGATTGGCATACCTCGTTTAAGCGCAAAAAGTCGGCTGGACAACTGACCCCGGGTGCGGAAGAGTCACCAATTGTCGCTGAAGGGGATTATCCGGATGGCCTTTTGTTTGTCCGTTCCGGGTTTGCAAAAATAACCAAACGAATTAATAACGGTAGCAGAGCCGTTTCGATTCTTTCCCAGGGCGGGATATTTGGCCTCGAGGAAATATTACATAACAGCCAGCATGCCGAACCGATTGCCTATCAAACGGGGTTAAATGCCCTTGGTTACGCGGATATTCTCCGAGTACCCACCAGCATTATCGAGCAAATTGTCATTCCCAGCCTGCCGGAAAATTTATTCGAAACCATGGAATCGAAACTGCAATTTTCGACCCAGGCCAACCTCAGTACGACAAGCCATACTGCGCTGGACTCTGATTTTCTCGAGTTTTCGGTAGACAATCGATTCATCAATGGCACTGCAACCATGATGATTGATCTGGATCGATGCGTACGCTGCGATGAATGCGTGCATGCCTGTGCCAGTACCCATCAGGGTAATCCACGGTTTGCCCGTCATGGCAAGCAGCATGACAACCAGATGATCACAAACGCGTGCATGCACTGTGTTGATCCGGTATGTATGATCGGGTGCCCCACCGGGGCCATTCATCGATCTGAACTGGGCGGGGAAGTGGTTATCAGTGATCAGGCCTGTATAGGTTGTGGCACCTGCGCCAATTCCTGCCCCTATGACAACATTCGCCTGGTTGAAGTACGTAGCCAGGAAGGCACCATATTGATTGATGAAAAGACACGAACACCGATATTGAAAGCAACCAAATGTGATTTGTGCTACAACCTTCCCCACGGTCCAGCCTGTGAAAATGCCTGCCCTCATGGCGCATTGGTGCGCATGAATATGAGTGATAGCGTGGTTCTGAGTGAGTGGTTAAACAAATGAATTCACTCTGGTTGCGACGCACCCAGGCGCTGCTGGCATCGGCTGCGGTTATTGGCGCAGCATGGTGGTTTACTAATATTTACCAACTGGCACTCAATAATTCTCAGTGGCTAACGGGATGGGTTCTGGTTTTTCTGATGACATTGCTTGCGCTCTATAACACGCGCAAGAAGATTTCTTTTCTGCCCCTGGGGAACAATCGAATCTGGCTCCAGATTCACCTTTATACCGGGTTGGTTACTTTGGTTATTTTTCTGCTGCATATTCACTGGCGTTGGCCAAGTGGATATCTCGAATTGTATCTTGCCGTAGTATTTGTCCTCATATGTCTGAGCGGGATCGTTGGTATATGGATGTCACGACGCTTTTCCAGGCGCCTGACCCATCAGGGGGAACAATTATTATTTGAGCGAATTCCGGGATTTGCATTACATCTAAGGGAGTCTGCCGAAGATCTGTTAAGGCAATCCATTGACGCAACCGAGTCCACGACATTGGCAGATTTTTACACCCGCAATCTTGCTGCATATTTTCACCGCCCTGTGTTCTCACTGGAGCATGTCTTTCAGTTCAGTCGTCGCTATATCAAGTTGCGGAATGAACTGAAAGCTCACGACAGGTATATGAACAACCAGGAACTGGAATTTTCTCAGCAGATGATGGAATTACTGACTCAAAAGAATTACCTGGATAATCAATATACATTGCAAATGCTATTGAAGAGTTGGTTGTTTATTCACATACCACTGACCTACTGCCTTGTATTAATACTGCTGGCGCATATAGTGCTGGTGTACGGCTTCGGAGCGGTATAGTGGTAAAACCCCTACAAAAGTTTGATTTTCGGTCCAGCCCCTACGCTCGACCGGATAAACCCTGGGTTTGCGGTTATGCCGCCGAGGGAAAGCCCTGCCAAATAGGCCCGGACCAAAAAGGAGGTTGCCGGGCCACCGCTGAATGTACGCCGACAAAATCAGGAGATCGATGGAATTGCACGCGCTCACAATTTTTTGGAGGCCCATGTAAATCGGGCCCCAATGCAGACGGTAGTTGCTGCAAACCCATAGTTCGTTGCCAGCCTGTTAAAAGCTGGAGGGCGAAACGCGGCACCGTCGTCCGTTGGGCTGTCGGGCTGACCATCGGTATTTTACTGGTTGTTTTTGCTGGGCCCGGAAGTTTACGGTTTCTATCCCCCGGAGAACTCTCCAGAGCCCATGCGACGTTAACTCAATGCAGTAGTTGTCACACTTCGGTCGATGGCGGATTTACCCAATGGGTAGCATCTGTAATTGGTGACTATGATCATGACAAGGACAGTCAGCAGTGCCAATCATGTCATGACCTGGGCGAAAATGCATTGGCAGCGCATAGTCTTGGACGCGATGACATTGATTCACTATCTGCCAGCGCAACGGTCAATTCCTCTGCTTCGCCAACCATCAAATTTGCCACAAAAATGCTGGATGGATCAATCAAAACAGGAAACAACATCACCTGTAGTGGCTGTCATCAGGAGCATCTTGGAAGCAACAACGATCTGGAAATGCTGGATGATAAAGTTTGTGTCGTCTGCCACCAGAATCAATTTAATAGCTTGAATGATGGCCATCCGGCGTTCAGCGAATTTCCCAACAACCGCCGTACCCATCTGAATTTTGATCATGTCAGTCACATTAACAAGCATTTCCAGGAAGATGAAAATCTGGAAAATGCACCCGGTGCCTGTCTTGATTGCCACATTACCCAGATTGGTGGTGGCAAGATGGTTACCAGGAGTTTTGAAGAAACTTGCGACATTTGCCATGGTATTCAGGTAGAAGGCGATGCCCGTGCATCTGCGAAAGGGATTGCTGTATTTGGATTGCCAGGACTGGATGTCGAGACGCTGGCGGAACGGGAAATCTCTATCGGCGAATGGCCGGAATATGCAGAAGATGAGTTATCGCCGTATATGCGATTGCTTTTGAGTTCTGCCCCGGGTTTTTCTGAAACTGAAGAGGCGATAGCTGAACTCGATTTACTCGATCTTACCGATGCCGATGATGAACAGTTGTCCAGCGTAAAAAGTCTCGTCTGGATAGTGAAAGAATTTTTCTATGATCTCGAAGTCGGGGGATCCGCTATTATTTCCGAGCGATTAGCAGGCCTCTCTGAGAACAAACCTGATAAGCAACAGAACCGTGGAATACTGGCATCACTACCCCCGGATTTACTCGAAAACGCTCGCCTGCGGTGGTTTCCCTCTTTGCTGCGAGAAATTCCACAATTCAGGGCCGGCATTGAAGTTCCCTCCCCATTGTCTGCTGCAGAAGCAAATACGGAAGTTCAGGATGAGGAAGACAGTGCAGCAGCTGAGGATGATGAATTTGATGCCCTGTTTGGTGACGAGGAATCCGCCGATGGTCCTGATGACGAGGCCAGCGAATTTGACGATCTTTTTGGTGAAGACGAACAGGCCAGCGAA
>CAYOGN010000197.1:0-23779 GCA_964403545.1 uncultured Gammaproteobacteria bacterium | reverse complement strand
CGTTTAAAGCGCCTATTCGGGTTTGATGTAGAAACCTGTGATCAATGCGGGGGCGCCGTTAAGGTGGCCGCTCCTGCGCGTCCTGCGCTTGCGGCATTAGTGCTTCCCTGCACGTCATCGCCTGTATTGAAGACTCTACGGTGATCAAAAAGATACTGGATCACCTGGATAGTAAAGCTGCCGCATCCGAACAAAAGCGGTTGCCGCAAAGCCGTGCGCCGCCGTAAGTGCTGAGAGCGTGTGAGGCGAAACCAAATATTTCAAAATGCTGCATACTACGGCAGGGTTTAGCTTGCCAGGAACAGGCAACTTGCCAAAAAAGCGAAAAAAGTGGTTGGATTTTGCGGAATCTGAGGAATTATATGGACGCATGAGCCAGATTGGCGGAATTCTGGACGGTTTGCAGAGAAACTAGCGGTTTTCGGATCCCTCGATACTTCTTGAATTTGGAAAAATGGGTGTTTATGCGGCCTCGTTATCAGAATCAGCCATCAATCGCCTCCCTCAGGTAGTCGGCTAGCTCTGTTTTTAGCTGCTGTTTCCGTGCAGGTTCGATAAATGCGGCATCAATAGCATTGGCTGCCAGCTGTCCCAGGTCCTTTGTTGACAGGTTCAATGCAGTGGTGACGATCTGGAAGTTTTCATTCATATAGCCGCCGAAATATGCCGGATCATCTGAATTCACAGTTACCCGCAGTCCTTTGTCCAACATTAATTTGAGAGGATGTGCTGACATATCATCCACGACACACAACCGTGAATTTGACAATGGACAAATCGTCAGCGCCATCTTCTCGGCCACCAGGCGCCGGACCAGACCGGGGTCTTTCAGGCAACTGTTTCCATGATCGATTCGATTGACCTTCAATCGGTCCAGGGCACTAACTATATAATCTGGCGGCCCTTCCTCCCCGGCGTGCGCAACGCATAGATAGCCCTGGTTCCTTGCCTCTTCAAACACCTGTTCAAATTTCTCCGGCGGGTTCCCGAGTTCGCTTGAATCCAGTCCTACGCCAACAATTTTTTGTTTAAAGGGTTTTGCCAGCTCCAGAGTGTTAAAAGCATCCCCCTGATCAAGATGGCGTAGAAAACACATAATTATCCGGGAACTGATGCCGAGTTCTTTCTCTGCCTGTTCAAGTGCTTCGCTAATTCCATTGATAGCCACCGCAAAGGGCACATCCCGCGAGACATGGCCCTGAGGGTCAAAAAATATTTCGCTGTGACGAACATTTTGCTCGTGAACCCTTAGCAGATATGCCCAGGTAAGGTCAAAAAAATCCTGTTCGGTCAACAGGACGTTCATCCCCTGGTAATAAATATCGAGAAAATCCTGAAGTCGGGTAAAAGCATAGGCCTGCCTCAGCGTATCAACCGAAGCATAGGGCAGCGAAATACCGTTTCGTTCGGCAATTTCGAACATGAGTTCAGGTTCAAATGTTCCTTCAATATGACAATGGAGCTCGACCTTCGGCAGGCCCTCAATAAAATTCTTCATGGGCAGGAAGATAGCACAATATGAATATACGCCTTGTAATTATTCAGTTGATTCTCTATATTCAACCTTATGGTTGAATATAGTCAAAAGATCTCGACAATTCTGAAAGCAGTCAGCGACAGTACGCGACGTTCGATACTGACACTTCTGTGCCAGCAGGGCCCTTCCCGGATAACGGAGGTGGCAAGTCACTACTGCATGTCACTGAATGCGGTGTCAAAACATATCAAGGCACTGGAATCAGCCGGTCTGATAAAACGCACAACCATTGGCCGGGTGCATCTTATCGAAGCCGATCTTGAACAATTTCATCTGATTAAAACCTGGTTCAGTGAAATGGAGTCAATCTGGTCGCTTCGTCTGAAAGCACTCGAAGAAATACTAACCCCTGAAGAAAAAGACCATGACCAATAAAGAAGAGCTGTCATTGACAGTCAGCAGCACCATCCACGCATCCGCTGAGAAAGTTTTTGACGCCTGGCTTGATCCACAATCCCTTGCAAAATTTATGCTGCCCAAACCCGGGATGGTAAATCCGGCAGTAGAACTGGAAGCCAAACCCGGTGGGAGATTTCGCATTGACATGAATGTTGGTGATGAAATTATTCCCCACAGCGGCGAATACCTTGAGATCAACCGGCCCCTTCGACTTTCCTTTAGCTGGGAATCACCATTTTCCGGAGATGACAGCCGGGTAACAATCGATTTTCGATCTGTCAACGACACCACTACCGAAGTTACGCTAAATCACGTTCGCTTTCCCAACGAGGAAACCCGGGATAACCACCAGGGTGGCTGGGCTAATATCCTTGCTGCATCAAAGGACGTTATTTGATCCACCTATTCACTTTCAGCAAGTAATGCAGCGTTGCCGCCTGCAGCGGTAGTATCAATGCATATTGATCTTTCCGTGGTGTAGGCAGCCGGGTAGTTCAGCTCGCTAATCAATCTGACAATGGGCCCATGGCGTCGGGCCAGTCCCCGGCGCAATGACCCTGTATCGTAACTACGATCTGCCGCAACCAGATCAATCTTCAGCACATCAAGCCAGTCTGAATCAAACGCGCCATTGATTACTTTCAGTGCAAGACGCGGATCACTAAGCAGCTTTAAATCCCGCTTCGCTGATCGCCCTACGGCAATGACCTTGTTACCCGCACGCAATGCCTGGATCACCATCGCAATAAGGTTGTCCGGGTCATGGGAAAGGCAGAGTATCGTTCCCACAGGATGCAAAGTTAACTGGTTTGATTCGCCAGTGGGGCCCGGTAAATCTACCGGCCCGCAATCCAGCGCGGCCGCCAACGACATGGATTCCCCGGCGTGGCCGCGCAACAAATCCCTGAGTAAAGGAATGCTGTCACTTGCTGAAGGCGCCACAGCAGCCTCCAATGATGCCACCGCAGAATGAATCAGATCATGATCAGCCACATCGACTTCGGTGGCCAGTGGGAGGTTTTTATCATGGGCAACGCGAAATCGTCTCAGATAATGCGGCCCCCCTGCCTTGGGACCGGTACCGGAAAACCCTTCGCCGCCAAAAGGCTGCGATCCGACGATGGCACCAATCTGGTTTCGATTAACGTACAGGTTGCCAACCCGCATCCTGTTGACAACCTGCTGTACTCTACGATCAATGCGGGTATGAAGGCCAAAAGTAAGGCCATAACCACAACCATTAATTTCGTCCAGAACCTGTTCAATCTGTTCTGCCGAAAAACTGGCGAGGTGTAGCACAGGTCCAAAGATTTCCTCCTTCATGTCGTTAATTCCTTTCACCTGGATCACCGCAGGGGCAATATAGTAACCGGATTCCGGAGCCCGGGTTTTATAGAGCAGTTTGCCTTGCTGCTCTTTCTGATCGCAATAGGCCTGAATGTGATCACGGGAATCACAATCGATAATCGGCCCCACATCGGTTTCCTGATTCAGCGGGTTATCTACGGTTAATGCGTCCATTGCGCCATACAGCATGGTCAGCAGCTGATCTCTGATTTCCCTTTGCACGTAAACGATCCGAAGCGCAGAGCAACGTTGCCCGGCGCTACGAAAAGCGCCTTCGACAATATCCATCACCGCCTGCTCAAGCAGCGCAGTAGAATCGACGATCATTGCATTCAGCCCCCCTGTTTCGGCAATCAACATCGCGTCTGCTGGAGCAGTTTTCGCCAGTTGCCGGTTGATGATTTCAGCGACGGTAGTAGAGCCGGTAAAACACACACCACCAATGGCACTGTGAGCACTCAGGGCAGCGCCCACGGTCTCACCGCTACCGGGGGCAATTTGCAGAATATTTTTATCGATCCCCGCCTGATGCATCAGCGCGACTGCCGTGGCCGCAATCAGTGGCGTTTGCTCAGCCGGTTTGGCGATCACCGCGTTGCCAGTCACCAGGGCCGCCGCGATTTGCCCGGTAAAAATGGCAAGGGGAAAGTTCCAGGGAGAAATACATACAATTACCCCGCGGGCACTGGTATTTGACTCTACCGAATCCGCATTGACCGCATAGTAACGTAGAAAATCAACTGCCTCACGGAGCTCGGCAATGGCATCTATCAGGGTTTTTCCTGCCTCCCGGGCAAGCAGGGCAAACAATTCCCCGGCACTGGCTTCATATAAATCTGCCACCCGAAGCAACAGTGCAGCCCGTTGACCTACCCCGGAATTTTCCCATGAAGGTTGCGCTGCTACGGCGGCATCCACTATCTGATCAATCGCGGCCGGATTCGACAAACTGGCGATTCCGACCTTGTCTGACAATTCAGCGGGATTGAAAACCGGTTCGGTGAAATTTACGGGATCATTTTCGCTGTCAATTCGATCACAGGAATCATTGGAAAACCAGCTATAAGGTGCCAGATATCCGGCGCGCATCTGATCCAGTTCGGCACTCATAGTGGGGTCGTTGATATCCCATCCTGTTGAATTTATTCGTCGCTCACCATAAATCGCAGCAGGTTTCACGATACCCGGATTGGCAATGTGCTCCAGTGAATCTGACAATGCCACCGGATCTTCGGCTATTTGGGCAGGAGAAATATCCGGATCAACCAACTGATTCACGAAGCTTGAATTCGCACCGTTTTCGAGTAGCCGTCTGACCAGATAAGCCAGCAAATCTTCATGAGTACCGACAGGCGCGTATATACGGCAACGGGTTTGTTCGGCCTGGAGGACGATATCGTGTAATGCATCACCCATTCCATGGAGTCGCTGAAATTCAAAATCATCCCTTTGCTCACCCGCTAACCCCAGCACCGCTGAAATTGTGTGGGCATTGTGAGTGGCGAATTGCGGGTAGATACGATCCCGCATAGCCATTAATTTCCCGGCGCAGGCGATATAGCTGAGATCGGTTGAACTCTTGCGGGTAAATACGGGATAACCGGCGAGCCCCATGACCTGGGCACGTTTAATTTCGGTGTCCCAGTAAGCGCCCTTTACCAGCCGCACCATAATATTTCGATCCAGCCGTCTGGCCAGCGCATACAACCAATCAAGGACGTATCCTGCTCGCTGACCGTAAGCCTGCACCACCACCCCAAATCCGTCCCAGCCGTGCAACGATGGATCGGCCAGTATGGTTTCAATAATATCCAGCGACAAATCCAGTCGATCTGCTTCCTCGGCATCAATATTGAACCCTATTCTGCCATTGGCTGCTGCCTGCGCCAGTTCAAGCAAGCGGGCGCACATCACCGGCATCATGCTGTTCCGCTGGGTAAACTCATAGCGTGGATGCAATGCTGACAATTTAACTGAAATTCCGGGGTTCTCACGCAGGTCATCGGAGTGGGCGCGGGATGCAATGGAGTCAATAGCCGTTAAGTAGGCATGATGGTACGCCACTGCATCGGCGTCCGTTCGCGCCGCTTCACCCAGCATGTCAAAAGAGTAGGTATAGCCCTTATCGACCAGTTTTTTACCATTGCGTGTTGCCTCGGAAATATCCCGCCCGAGGACAAACTGTTCCCCCATCTCGCGCATTGCGCGCTCCACCGCCACCCTGATCAGTGGCTCACCCAGTCGCTTAACCATTCCCTGCAATGCTCCCACCACGCCATTGGGTTCATCTTCAAGCATTTTACCGGTTAGCATCAACGCCCAGGTGGAAGCATTTACCAGAATGGATCCAGAGTCGCCAACGTGAGAAGCCCAATTGTGGGGCACGATTTTGTCCTGAATAAGTTCATCGATGGTCTCTGCATCAGGGACCCGCAATAAAGCTTCGGCCAGACACATCAGTGCAACGCCTTCCCGGGTGGATAATCCGTACTCCGAAAGAAAAGATTGCATCACGCCAGGATCGGAATGTGAGCGCACCTGGCGAACCAGATCACTGGCATGAGCGGAAATATTTTCCCGAGCCTGTGCAGACAAATTGATCTGATCGATCAACCCCCGAACGACCCGGACTTCATCTTCAAGATACGCTTTCCGTATATTTTTTCGTATATTTTCGTGCATTAAAATTGCCCCGAGTAAGGCAACCAATAATAGCAAATGGATCGGTTTAATTCATTGGTCATAAGACCAGCAGGTTTGCGTATAAAAGGTAATTTTGACAGGATCATCGCAGATCCCCGGACTTACAGGTTTTTCCATCGAAACAGGCATTATTTCGATATCTTTTTCATTGGCTGCAGCTATTTCAATAATTGTCAGAATTGCATCCCCTATCGAAAAATATCGAAAAAAACGGATTCTACAAGCCAGAAGAGGCTTATAACTGACTTTTCTGATAACTCGCTTTTTTTAACCAGTCAGGACTAATGTCTACGCCCCAGCCTGGTTTATCCGTTACCGTAGCAAAGCCATCGACTATTGTGTAAGGATTTTCGACAAACAGTTCCTGTTGCCATGGATAATAGTCTGCGCCTTCAATGGAAAACTCCAGGTATTTTCCAGGGTTCGGAATTGCACGAAGAAAATGCATGGTGAACAGCGTTACCATTGAAAGATTTGCACAGTGGGGAGTACACGGCAGATCACGAGCAGCAGCCAATTCGGCGACCTGCAATGCCCGGGTCAATCCACCGATATAGCAAATATCAGGCTGAATAATGTCCACCACGGCATCATTTATTATCCTTTTCCAGGTTGGCAGTTCACAGTCTTGCTCGCCACCAGTTACATCAATGGATAATGCTTCGGTTACTGCTTTGGTTTGTTCAAGCTCCCAATAGGGACAGGGCTCTTCAAAATGAGAAATACCCTGATCTTCAAGAAATTTTCCAATCTCGATCGCCTTATCCGGTGAATACCCGGAATTTGCATCAACCAATAGTGCGACGTTGTTATCCATAGCGGCACTCATCCGCTTGACAATATCTTCTGTTCTTCCTGGCCATTCATCGATGTCATGACCACACTCTGCAGCAATACGGAATTTGAATGCATCAAATCCATATTGCTGTCGAAGTTTCACCAGTCGCTCCACTTCTTGTTTACCGTTGATATCCCGTTTCATAGAGGAAGCGTAGGCACGAATGGAGCCAGGTTCGCCACCAATCAATCTGCATACAGGCTTCTCCTCCAGTCGCCCCCGCAGATCCCACAGGGCCGTGTCCAGACCAGCCAGTGCCCGACGCAGATAGGTCCCCGGAAATTTGTGCTCAAGTTCAGGTATGCGAGTGACCAACGTCTCAATATCCAGGGCATCTTTACCCAGCGCATGAACTGCCACCTGTCGATGAACCACGATAGAGGTGATATCAGCATTGTATGGAGAAACTTGCCCCCAGCCAAAATTTCCAGTGTCTGTTGTAACTCTCAACATTCCAACGAACTCGTTGCAAAAAGTTTCTATGCTGGCAATTTTCATTTGCATCAATTCAAATACCCTATCCGGCTAACCTGGGTAAAAAACTAACATCAACAAGGTATTTTGCTGGATTGTTTTTCTCGATAAAAACCGTAACCTGATCGCTCTTGATATGATCACCAGGATCAAAATTGAGTGGTTTGCTACGAAAAACATGGAGTTCAGATGTTGCAGGATTTATCCACTGGGTGACAATACGAAATGACCGATAACGGCCCATATGCGCTTTCCCGGCCCCCTCTACCCGCTGGAATTTAGTCAGGATTCTTTGGCCCGTCAGTCGCAAGGACTCGCCTTTGCGTCGACCATGTCTTTCCCATGCAATCATGCCCCCACCAACCATAAAAAAGACAAAACCCATGCCTCCCAGAATAGAGGCAGTAAACCAAAGATGGAGAAAACTGTCAATTTTCGCCCCCTGGGGATTTTCCGATTGATAAAGAACGATCACCGAGTCGCCTTTGTGATGTGAGGGTGGATTGCTGCCAACCCTGGCCAGAAACTCAATTTTCTCGCCACTGGTTGTCTGGTAAATCACCAGAGGTTTATATACAGAGGCAGTGCCGCTGGAGGTTCTGTTGCTACTGCCACGTTCCAGGATCAAATCAATGACCTTGCCATCAGCGCGGTTCGCATCGGCAATAAAAGCACGGGTGCCCAAATAGGCAAAACCACCTGCAATTACAGAACCCAGGCCGATGATGGCAAACAGGTATTTGATTCCGCGCAGTAGTTTCATCCCGGCAAGGATAACCTGAATTACCCGCTGTCGCTACGAAGTGCAGCCGATGCACCACAAAGACCCATTTGACAGAATGCTGAACTCACAATGGATCAATCGCGACTGCAAGATGATGACAAATGACGTTACATTCGGTCCCTGTGGCTGTTCGCTGATTTAGCAACAGGTGTCCTCGCTCAGCGCTATGGTACTTTTGAAGAATCCAGCCACCCACGTGGCCCAAAGACCGTCGTCCGGCACCCCTGAATCAAGACTTTTTCTGGTATCGCGTACGACATCAGGCCCTAACGTTTTCTCAGAACTTTGCAGAAAATTCAGCATTGCCCGCTTCGGTTGTTCCGGGTGGCCCTGAATGGCCATGATCCGGGAGCCAAGGGTATATCCAAAATAGGGGTAGCCCCTGGAGGATGCAAAAGAAATCGCACCTGCGGGCAGTTTCAGCACCCGCTCCTGATTAAAATAGTATAACTTTGTAACCCCACAGGATGGTTCCATCCATGGGTGCTCATGCTCGATTTGGGTTTCAAACAGGCCAATATTCCAACCACGCTGGTTAAGTCCCACGGTACCGCCGAAGGACCTGGCGATAAACTGATGACCAAAACAAAAGCCGGCCAGAGGTTTTTCCATTTGACTAACCTGCACCACCAATTGCTCCAGTTCATCCATCCAGTCCGTGGCGTCATTGGCACTACAGGGACTTCCCGTAATGAGGAAACCGTCGAAGTCCGCAAGCACACCGGGAAACTCATTTTCTGCGGTGAAGAAAGGCTGAAAAACAAAATTCGGCATCTCCGGGGCTAAAAAATCAATGAATTTCTGCGCATCCGTGACCCCATTATCGTGATGCCGAAAGGTTGCCGGAACCGTATCCAGGATTGCAATTTTTTTTGTCACTTAACGCGTTTGTTCTCGATGCAGTATTCCAGTGAGACAACCAACATTACCCGCAGCTCTGGTTAGTTCATCGGTAGGTGTCGTTAAACACTCGATCCCAAGGCTTTCAAAATAGCGTTGAATTCTCGGCAAACCTTCCACCATCAATATCCGTCTGGGACCAAGGGTGACAAAATTTATTCCACGATAACTTTCCTGATCATCCTCAAAGGGAGGAAATTCGACTTTATAACCACGCTGCTGAAGAGCCACTACCGTACTGAATGGTGTGCGCCTTGGCCAGCAGATCGCGAGATCAGAATCGACGATGCGCAACAGGCTCATAAAATGCATGATGCCGTAGGGTGAATCTACCACAACCAACCCGATATCAAGCTCCAACAGAAGCCGTTCGATCTGATCGATAGCCGCCTGATTGGTTCGTAATCCACGACCGATCATCGCAGTTTTCTCGTCGATCCACATCAAGTCTGCCCCTTCAAAGGTCGCATTGCCGGTTAACGTCTTGAGGATAGGAATACCGAGCCCGGCCAGTTTGCGCGCAACCCAACGCTCTTCACCAGCCCGAACGGTGGAAGCAGGCCTGGCAAGTATTGCGCCCTGGGGCGTCATTACAAATAAATCTGCACAAAACATCAGGTTAGGATAGCCTGGCGGGTCAGGATCGACAAAATTTACCGCGATACCCAAAGACTGATAAAGACACGCCATTGCCTGATGCTCCTCGATAGCACGTCCGGTATCCAGCGGCCCTAACATCTGAGCCGCCGCAGGATCATCCTGTGCATCGAATAGTTCCTCGCCGGGGCAATGTAACAATACCGACTTCAGCTGACCCCATTCAGAATCGATGCCACAATCCTGCCAGATGTCGCCAACTTCCTGCTGGTGGGTTGCAAACCGCTGGGACCAGCCAGGGCCACCGTAAGGCGAAGTACCGAAAGTACTATTCTGCCCCGATTTTTCTTTTATACTCATTACTACGGTTTAGCTCCTTGATACCCGGTTAGGTCCACCTATCATCCAATGATAATTTTGGATTTGCAATACACAACGTTAAGAAATGTTCATTACCCGGTTTCATCCAATGAATTTGAAACAATATGACACCTGAAGAATTTCGCGTTGCCGGACATGCATTAATCGACTGGATCAGTGACTACCGTCAGCAAATAGATCAATTGCCCGTTCGCGCCCAGGTTGAGCCCGGAGAAGTACGTAACGGCCTTGCAAAGACTCCGCCTGCGCAGCAGGAGCCGCTGGCCGCTGTTATGCGGGATCTGGAAAAAATTGTGGTGCCGGGGATTACCCAGGTACAACATCCGATGCACTTTGGCTGGTTTCCTTCCAATGCGTCTCTGTCATCGGTACTTGGAGATATCGCCAGCGCCGGGCTCGGCACGTTGGGAATTTCCTGGGAAAGCTGCCCGGCGTTGACAGAAGTGGAAGAAGTAGTCTGTGACTGGTTAAGGCAACTCACCGGATTATCGGACAAATGGGAAGGTACGATTCACGATACCGCTTCGACAGCATGCCTCACCGCGCTGATTTTGGGGCGGGAACGGGCAAGCAATTACTCGGAGATGCGAGCGGGGCTACAGGGAGAAGCCAAACCACTCGTTGTGTATACCACTTCGGAAGCACATTCCTCTATTACCAAAGCGGCGTTATTGGCAGGTTTTGGCAAGGACAACTTGCGCCTGGTAGAGGTGGATCCGGTCGGGCAGAGTATGCAGCCCCATTCCCTTGAAGCGACCATTAAAAAGGATATCGTCGAGGGTCGAAAGCCCGCTGTCATTATTGCATCAGTGGGTTCAACGGGGGTTACCGCAATTGATCCTGTTGCCGACCTTGCGAGAATAGCCAATGAGTACAATATCTGGCTACACGTGGATGCCGCGATGGCGGGTTCAGCCATGTTGCTGGAGGAATACAGACACCTATGGCAGGGCGTCGAACAGGCTGATTCAATTTCCTGGAACCCTCATAAATGGATGGGAACAATCCTTGACTGCTCACTTTTTTATGTCCAGGACCCTCAGCACCTGATACGGGTTATGTCAACCAATCCAAGCTACTTGCGATCCACAGTAGACGGCGCAGTTACCCAGTACCGTGATTGGGGCATACCCCTCGGGCGTCGATTTCGTGCGCTGAAGCTATGGTTTCATCTTCGCCTTGATGGAATAGATGCGATCCGCCAGCGATTACGTCGGGATATCGAGAATGCCCAATGGTTTGCCAGTCAGGTTGAGGCAAGTGAACATTGGCAAGTGGTAGCGCCCGTTAATCTGCAAACCGTGTGCATTCTGCACCAGCCCCCTGACCTCAGCGGAGACGAGTTGGATAAACACACGCTTGCCTGGGTCAACGCCATTAATCAATCAGGTGATGCTTTTATGAGCCCTTCTATCTTACACGGACGCTGGATGGCTCGGGTTTCTGTGGGTGTGGAATCAACCGAGCGGGAACATATTGACCGATTGTGGACCCTGATTCAGAACGCAGCCATCCAGGATCTGAGTAACTAACTTACCTTTGCTTAGGTGAACTCGATTTCACCACCTGGCAACATATATAGCACCAGCGCTTCGCCATCTGTCACTGTCGGACAATGGTCGGATCCGGGCTCAAAAACACACCAGCCCCGATCCATATGGTCAAATTGAGCACCCTCGGAGATGGGTATAACCATGCAGATCTCACCCGTTGGATGGCGGTGATGGGGGCCAACAATATTTTCCAGCTCGACCACATCGACGCTTAGCCCGCCAGTGTCTTTGCCGGGTTCAATGATACGACCAAATCGTCGCCCTTTTGAACCCTGTGCACACATCCAACCATCCGAGATTGCCGAATGACAGGCTGCCTCAATGGTATTGAATAACTCGCCATCTGGTGGAAACCGGGCATTGAGATCCTCGGCGAGAATCGCATTTACGGTTTGTGCCGATACAAAATCTGTAATTGGTTCAAGCAGCTTTTGAAATTCTTCTACGTTCATTGGTGCGCTATTTCTTTTTCGGTAAATAAATAATCTTTAAGCTCTTTATCAAAAGATGGATCTTGTCGCCGAATCCATTCAAGAACCATTGCCGCATGTTCTTTCTCTTCATCCCGGTTGTGCGCCAGAATCGCCTTTAGTTCTTCATTTTTACAGGCGTCAACTCGTTGATTGTACCAATCTACTGCTTCAAGCTCCTCCATAAGAGAAGAAATTGCTCTATGCATATCTCTGGTTTCATCTGTAAGTTCATTTATCGGTTCGTGATAACCTTCATTCGCCATTATCTAATCCTCGTCAAGAGTTTGTTTTTGGTTGCCTCATGCCAAAGAGCCCAGAACGAGCCCGGGTGAATCGACCAAAGACATCCGCTATTTTAATTCAATTTCTACAAACACAAAATCGTGATCGTTTCGATTCACTACATTATGCTCAACACCCTTTGATCGGGCATAGGAAACCCCTGAAACCAGCTCGGATACAATTTCCCCAGACTCCGCTTCAATGAGCAGGCTGCCTGTTGTTTGAGGAACGACAATATAATCATACTCGTGTCTATGCCACCCGGTTTCTGCACCAGGCGCAAAACTCCATTCCGTCACAAGCACTCGATCATTTTCAATCTGAACTGTAGGTTTTGCGGATTTTCTGTTGCTGGTGATTTTCATAGTTCCTTCGACATAAAGACACTGTTCGGGTCTGCTTTATAGTGTCCAAACGGTCTACATATCTGAAAACCATGATTTATGTATAACTTTCGGGCATGGGCAAAGAATGCCATTGAGCCGGTTTCCAGGCTTACT
Organism: uncultured Gammaproteobacteria bacterium; assembly: GCA_964403545.1. GTDB lineage: Bacteria > Pseudomonadota > Gammaproteobacteria > Arenicellales > Poriferihabitantaceae > VYFG01. The sequence continues at coordinate 11,011 of CAYOGN010000197.1, read as the reverse complement.
GTTTTATACCCTCTGGATTTGGCGGTATCCAGGATATGTCGCAATAGTTTTGAAGCGAACCCTTTTCCTCGCACGGCTGTAGTAGTACGCATAGATTTTATCTCTCCGTGAAATATGTCCAGTTCCTTAATGGCTCCACAGGCAACCAGGCAGCCATCGTCATAAACAGACCAAAATGATACCTCTGGACTTTTCAGTCCCTCCAGATCCAGGGCATGTTTACTTTCCGGAGGCGAGGTAGATTTCATATCTTCTATATGCTCTTCCAGGAACCTGGCAATTTCTTTACCTGACAGATCATCTAATACTATTTTCATATGACAAACATCGAATTCACCCTCCTGTGCGGTCGGTGATATACAGTTCTCTTCAGCGCCTGCCAGCAGCCGATTCCCGGCCCAGCGGAATACCGTTTTTACGCATTGTACAACGTAAATGCGCCGATGGTTATGAAGCCAATGCCGGCAATGTAATGCAGAACCTTCTCGTTTACATACTCAGATAGCAGGCTACCGACCAGAACCCCTATTGCTGAAGCAACGACCAGTGCTACAGAAGCTGCAATAAAAACAGTAAATTTACTAACTTCCCTGTCTGCCGCAAAAAGCACTGTTGCCAGCTGTGTTTTATCACCTAATTCAGCAATAAAAACAGAAGCAAAAATAGTAAAGAAAATTTTCCAGTCCATAACGTGGTACTGATTATAACTGTTCCCTGTATATACAAACCAGCTGGATGGTGAATTGCAATCAAACCATTCCCGGGCTTTTACCCGGGTGCAGTAACCGTTACTATTGATTACATTGTTTTGGAGTCATTTGATATGAAAGATGAACCGCAGGGGCCAAGCGATTTTATAACCGAAGCCTATGCCTTGAAAGGCACGGATAGCGCGATCGAATTCTATCGCAAGTGGGCGCGGGATTATGACAGCCAGATGCTGAGCAAAAAATATTCGTCGCCACAAAGAATTACCCGGCTACTTGATGAGTATGTGTTTGATTATGACATCGCGGTACTGGATGTTGGCTGTGGCACCGGGCTTACCGGCAAACACGTAAAATCAACAGGTGTTACCCGGCTTGATGGGTTGGATATTTCGCCGGAGATGATCGAAGTAGCGCGATCGCGAGAAATATACCGTAATCTGTTGGTTGCAGATATCAATCAGGATTTCGATATTGCCGATGATAGTTACGATGCGATAATTTCTTCAGGCACCTTTACTCATGGCCATGTGGGGCCGAAGCCAATGCTTGAGATCCTGCGCGTGTTAAAACCCGGCGGGCTTCTGGCGTGCACTGTACACTTTGAGCTTTGGCACGCAATGAAATTCGATGCCATGTTTGCCACCCTGATCAGCAGTAATCAAATTCAGTGTCTGGCACTACACGAAGGCCCCTATTACGATAACAGTGCCACGGAAGGATGGTATTGTCTCTACCAAAAGCAGGAAAACCGATAATTTGATTTATCTAGCCATGTTCCCATAGCAGCTATTATGAACAAGATTCTGATTATTGACGACGATGAAAGGCTGGCCACACCGCTGGCAGCCTATTTCGCACGATTTAATCTGTCTCTGGAAAGTGCAACTCATCCTGAAGAAGGGCTAAGGTTGATGCAGCAAGGAGATTTTGAACTGGTGATTCTGGATGTCATGCTGCCAGATTCTGATGGCTTCGAAGTATGCCGCAAGATTCGCAACCAGAGCGATATACCTGTGATGATGTTGTCCGCGCGCGGCGAAGTAATGGATCGGGTTACCGGGCTTGAACTGGGTGCCGATGATTATGTAACAAAGCCTTTCGAACCCAGGGAACTGGTAGCGCGGGTGCAGAATATCCTGAAAAGAAGTGAACAGGCTACCCACGGTAAAAGGTTCATTGAGTTTGAAAACCTTATGATCGACAAGTCTCAGCAAATTGTCAAAGTGGCGGGCAACAGCATTAGCCTGACAACCAGTGAATACCAATTGCTGAGTTTGCTTACCTCTGCTCCGGGAAGGAATTTTAGTCGTGATGATATCCTGAACTTTCTCAAGGGTACCGAGATTGAAATTTATTCCAGAGCGGTAGATATCCTGATCAGCCGGTTAAGAAATAAACTGAAGCCTACTGATTATATAAAGACAGTCTGGGGTGCCGGATATCAGTTTGTCGCTCCCGAAGTTTTACCAGCCGAATAATGGCAGTCGACTATTTTCTTGCTGATCAATAATTCGTGCTTAGTCAAATTAATCATTCGTTATCTGCGAAACTGCTGCTGCTTTTCATCTGCGCGGGCACAGTGATGTTGTTGCTGGTCGGTTCCATTGTCGGCAAGGGCTTTTCCGGGCACTTTCGATCCAGCGTCCGACCTTTTATGCTGCACTATGTCGAACTGATGCAGCGGGAGCTCGCAATGCCTCCCGACCAGGCGCTCGCCAGGGATATCACCAGGGACATTCCGGTGGAGATTCATGTATTTGGACCTGATGAATCGTGGACTACGGCGGAAATATTACCCGATCAGGGTTCTCTGGGGCAGTTCATCAGACCTGAAGACTCCAACCAAACCGGAAATTACCCGTATCAATTGCAAAACCTTGGCAATGAACTGATTTTGTATACTCATAGTGGCAAATACGATATTTATTTCCAGATTCACCAGGGCGGAGAATCGCGCCACGGTGGCACCTATGGGCTCACAATCCTGTTGACGATATTCGGCATTTTGCTATTGATCTACTATGCTACAAACGCATTGTTCAAACCTATCGATGATATCCAGAATGGCGTCAACCTCATTGGTAGCGGAAAGCTGGATCACCGGATCAGCAGGCGCCGTGATGATCAATTGGGGGATCTGGCTGACAATGTCAACGCCATGGCAGACGATATCAGCGACATGCTGGAAGCCAAGCGCCAGTTGTTGCTTGGCATCAGCCATGAACTGCGCTCTCCGCTCACCCGCAGCCGGGTACACCTGGCATTAATGGAAGATTCGAGTTCGAAGCAGGAAGTGGAGAAGGACCTTGTAATGATGGAACAAATGATTACTGAACTACTGGAAAGTGAAAGGCTCAATAGTCGACATGTCAGCCTTAGTCTTGAGCCGGTTCAGCTCGATTTGCTGATTCGGGAAATGGTTCATGATGAATTTGGCCGTCGAACAGAGATTATGGAACTGGTACCGGTCAAGGCCAATCTGGATCAGGCACGAATCAAGCTGCTGTTGAGAAATTTGCTGCAAAATGCGATCAAGCATAGTGTTGGCAACAATCGATGGCCAACAATTTCTCTGGTTGACGAGACAGAGCAGTTCTGTGTTTATGTTACGGATAATGGCGAAGGCATTGATCCCGCCCATATTCCTCATCTGACCGAACCATTTTATCGCGCCGATCCTTCGCGCCAGCGAAAAACCGGGGGTTATGGCCTCGGTTTGCATTTGTGCCGGGTAATCGTCGAAGCCCATGGTGGAAACCTTACCATCACCAGCGAAGCCGGGGCTGGAACAACTTTCAGATGTGGATTTCCAACCAGTTCAATTTGCTCCTGATAAACGTTTAAAACATTCGCCACACATCGTAAAATCGCGCCAATTTATTGCGACAAATTTTATTATCAACCGGACCCAACCTATTTATTTCTGATGAACGTTAACTGGAATTATCCTACCGCAATGCGTGCTGGCGAAGGGCGTATCAATGAGATCGCTGATATCTGCAGCGAGTTCCGTATTCAATCACCCCTGCTGGTAACCGATCCGGGGCTGGCGAAACTTCCCATGGTCAGCAATATAATTGAGACTTGCCAGCAAGCCGGACTCAATATCAGGCTGTTCAGTGATATCAAGGCAAATCCCACCGGGACTAACGTAGATCACGGGATCACTCAATACCTGGAGGGAAACCATGACGGTGTGATCGCCCTTGGTGGTGGTAGTGGCCTTGATGCAGGTAAAGCAGTTGCCGTAGCAGCAAGGCAGGACTGCAGTATGTGGGATCTCGAAGACATCGGTGACAACTGGTTAAACGCAGATCCGGCACTGATTCCACCCATTATTGCTGTTCCCACGACTGCAGGAACCGGATCAGAAGTTGGTCGGGCATCGGTTATCGTTAATGAAACCGAACAGCGAAAGGCCATCATCTTTCACCCGAAGATGCTGCCGAACTGCGTGATTCTGGATCCGGAGTTAACCGTTGGCTTGCCAGCCGGATTAACTGCCGCCACCGGCATGGACGCGCTGTAACACAAACTGGAAGCATTTTGCTCGCCGCTCTATCATCCAATGGCCGAAGGCATAGCCATCGAGGGCATACGGCTGGTAAAAGATTATTTACCGACTGCAGTCAATCATGGCAGCGATATAGAATCACGTCGTCAGATGCTGGTTGCTTCTTCAATGGGTGCCACCGCATTTCAACGCGGACTTGGTGGCATGCACGCCCTGGCCCACCCCCTCGGCGCCCTATATGACGCTCATCACGGAACCCTGAACGCTGTTTTGATGCCATACGTGCTGCTTGCCAACCGTTCCGTTATCGCAGAACCCATTGCCAGACTTGCACGTTACCTTGAACTACCGGCGGATTTTGATGGATTCCTTCAATGGATACTTGACTTGCGACAGTCCGTCAATATACCAAATGACCTGGCAACCATTGGAATCGATGATCAGCGGCTGGATGATCTTGGCGAAATGGCAGTGGCTGACCCATCTTCCGGTACTAATCCAATACTCCATGATGCGGCTGCTTATACCCGGATCGTTACCGATGCACTGCACGGTAACCTTTGAATAAACCTGACGCCGTGGTTCAGTTAGCCGGTAATCCCGGTTAACAGTTCAGTGCCACTTCGTAACCGGAAAATTTTCGAATATTAATAACCCCACTGTCCAGAATCAGGTATTGACCCTTGATGCCGTGGAGTATCCCTGATACCCGCGGTGTCTTGTCAAAATTCAGACTGGACACTTTTTCCGGATAGCGTTCTACCGGATAGTGAATTTCAATAACGGGTTCATCCAGCACCTCCCATTGCAGAATACCATCCGCCGCCTTTAAAATTTCAACATCGGCTTTCGCCTGCTCGACAATACTATCCGCCTTCTGGCGGAAATCATCCAGACGTTCCCCGCCTTTCAGCATTTTTCGCCAGTCGGTTCTGTCACTGACAAATTTTTTGATGGTCGCTTCAAGCAAGCCGGAGAAGTAACGATTCTTTACCCTGAACATGGCCACTGCCTGGAGTGCACCCTGATCAATCCAGCGGGTAGGAAGCTGGGTTCCGCGGGTGATACCCACTTTCAGACCAGAGGAATTTGCAATATAAACGTAATGATCCTGCATACAGTGGGCCTCGGCCCAGGCGTCATCACGGCAGGTGCCAAGATGAAAGTGGCAGGTCTCCGGTCGCATGATACACATATCGCACTCTGCCAGCGATTTGAAGCAGGGAAAACAATACCCCTGGCTAAAGCTTTTTTTGCTCTGCCGCCCGCAATTGATACAGGTAATCTTACCGCTATATTCAAGCTCAATGGGTTTTCCTATGGAGGCATTCAGCGGGATAACCTGGTCACCAACAGGCAAGCTGTATTCCACAGTCTGCGCCAGCCTGACCTGCATCTTGCGAATTGATCCTTTAATCGCAGTACTACTACTCATAGCAGCTTAACCTGTGTTCAATCCAGGTCTTTTCTGGCCAGTTCTAGCGGCCACCAAACAAGGATCCCAGAATCCCGCGAACCAGCCGACCCCCAACCTGTGTGCCCATACTGCGGGCGATACTTCTTACCATGGCTTCATTGGCTCGTTTGGTTCTGACACGCTCTTTTTCAGCTTCCTTTGCCAGCCTGATGCGTTCCTTTTCGGCCGCTTTTTCCAGTCTAAGCCGTTCTTTTTCAGCGGCTATAGCGACTTTCTCAGCGACCTTTTCCGCCTCCCTGGCGGCTTTCTCTGCGGCAACTCTGGTTTCTTCCTGCTCGACTTTCTGCACCTGTTTTTCGGCTCGAACCCGCAGTTTCTCCATCGCAGACTCCCGATTGTCCGCCTCATCATAGCGATGACCGATGGGAGAACGTTTGATCTGCTCCGCGCGCTCCTCTACAGTAGCTGGCCCTATGCGAGATTGCGGCGGCCGAATCAGAATGTTTTCGACCGGAGTTGGGATGCCTTTTTCATTCAGTACCGATACCAGGGCTTCACCAACACCCAGTTCTGTTATGACTTTCCCGGTATCTACACCGGGGTTGGCACGAAAGTTTTCCGCCACTACTTTAACTGCTTTTTGTTCTTTGGGGGTAAAGGCGCGCAACGCATGCTGAATTTTCAACCCGAGCTGTCCCAACACGCTCTCCGGAATATCCATCGGACTTTGACTGACGAAATAAATGCCGATGCCCTTGGAACGAATCAATCGCACGACCTGTTCAATCTTGTCCTCCAGTGATTTGGGGGCATCTTTAAACAGCAGATGAGCTTCATCAAAAAACATGACCAGTTTTGGTTTATCAGGATCCCCCACTTCCGGCATGTTCTCAAACAGTTCTGCCATCAGCCAAAGCAGGAACGTAGCGTATAACCTGGGGCCACGTGAAATGACCGTGGTGACATCGAGCACATTAATTACCCCACGTCCTGAAAAATCCTGACGCATCAGATCATCCAGCTGCAACACCGGCTCACCAAGAAACACTTCAGCATCCTGCTCCTCGAGCACCAGCAGGTTGCGCTGAATTGCACCAATGCTTGCCGCAGTAAAATTGCCGTAATCACCTCTCAATTCGGCAGCGTTTTCTGACATCCATCCAAGCAGGGCCTGCAGGTCTTCGAGATCCAGCAAGAGTAATCCATTGTCATCAGCGATTTTGAACGCCGCATACATGACCCCGGTCTGGGTTGCATTCAAATCCATCAGGTTGGCCAACAGCAACGGCCCCAGTTCACTTACCGTGGCCCTTACCGGGTGGCCGAGTTTGCCATACAAATCCCAGAATACGACCGGATTGGCCTCCATCTGATAATCGCTGATACCGATGGCTTGAACTCGCTCATCAATCTTTGGATGGGGGGTGGCAGCGCAGGCAAGCCCCGACACATCGCCCTTAATGTCAGCCATCAATACAGGCACCCCGGCCCGAGAAAACTCCTCTGCGAGAATTTGCATGGTGACTGTTTTTCCGGTTCCGGTCGCCCCGGCGATCATGCCGTGGCGATTTGCCATTCGGGTTGTCATCGAAACCTGGTTTTGATTGCGCCCGCCGATCAGAATTGAATTTGGAATGGTCATTGTTACGATTGCACCAGGAAAATTATATTGCCTCAGGTCTCGAATCAGCGAACAGCCAATCCAGTGAGCGAATGATAACCCGAACCCGACACCCAAAAAAGCTCGTGTTGGTGCTATTTTAATGTGATAGAGCACCATCCTGGCCAGTGATACAATTCGACCCATTACAATTCCTTTTAAGAGATACCGAATGAAAGAGGTCACAAAACTCGCATCACACTACCAGGGGTTGATTGAACTGGTCGGCGAAGATATCAGACGCGATGGTCTGGTAAACACTCCGATGCGTGCTGCCAAGGCGTTTAAATACCTGACTGGGGGCTACCAGCAAAACCTCGAAGAAGTGGTCAATGGGGCAATTTTTGAGTCTGAAAATGACCAGATGGTGATGATCAAGGACATAGAGATTTACTCGATGTGTGAGCACCATCTGCTGCCCTTTATTGGCAAGTGCCACATCGCCTATTTGCCAGAAGGCAAAGTGATCGGGCTTTCAAAAATGGCAAGAATCACTGATATGTATGCGCGACGGCTGCAAATTCAGGAAAACATGACCGAGCAGATTGCGCAGGCTGTAGAGACCGTGACCGGTGCCCGTGGCGTCGGCGTGATTATCGAGGCAAAACATCTTTGCATGATGATGCGGGGCGTGGAAAAGCAAAATTCGATCATGAAAACTTCGATGATGCTCGGGTCCTTCCGTACCGACCATCGCACCCGAGCAGAGTTTCTCACCCTTGTGCAAAGTTAACCTCACGCCGAGTCTGGCACATTTTCAGCATCAACAGCGGCGACGTGGTAATTGAAAACACCCCCAGGCCATGAAAGCATTACTGGTAGACGGATTTAATCTGGTTCGACGAATTTATGCTGCGGTGCCGGTGCCGCAATCCGGTGCCGCGGATACACACATCCAGGGGGTTATATCTTCCTCAGTCTCGTCTCTGAATCGCGCATTGCGATATCATCTACCCAGCCATTGCATCATCGTATTTGAGCAACCAGGTCGGACCTGGCGCCATCGACTGTTTCCGGATTACAAGAAGAATCGCTCACCGATGCCGGAACCGCTGTCCAGGTCGATGCCCGAGTTGAAACTGGCGTTCGAAAAAATGCGGGTTTTGAGCTACGAAAAAACCGGATACGAAGCCGATGACGTGCTCGCCACCATGGCCACGAAAATCGCGAGCCATCATGGAACTGCGAAAATTCTTTCAACCGATCGAAATCACTGTCAACTATTGTCGCCGAACATTTCAGTCTACGATCATTTTGCCCAGCGTCCACTGGATCGGGAAAGGATATTCGACAAATTTGGCGTCGAACCCCATCAGCTTCCGTTATTGCTTGCCCTGGCCGGAGATTCAGGGCTCTCAATCCCCGGCATTCCATCCATCGGCATACGTACCGCAGCGCGTTTGGTCAATGAATATCAAACCATTGATCGGCTACTGGAGGCGGCAAAAGACATGCCAGACAAGATTGGTACCAAACTCTACAACGGACAAAACGTCGCTCGGCTTGGTTTCGAACTATTTACCCTCAAAACCAATATCGAGCTCGGTATTAACCTGAATCAGTTTCGCTATCAACCTGATTCAAACCAATGAGGCAGGTCGGATTGCCGCGATTTATTCCGTGGTGGCCATTGTTAATCTTCCTGTTGGGCGTCCTGGTCTGGATCGAGCGCGTGGTTATCCTGGGCTGGATACTGGATCATACGGTCACAATCGGCAACATTCAAAATCTGAAGATTACGCCTTCCGTATTCAATCTGGATCAGGCGGAAATCGGGCATTTGAGTTTTGATATTACCCTGGACGGTTATTCTTACCAACTACAGGGAAGTAATCTGGAGCTGAGTTATGATCCAGGAATGCTTTGGTCGGGCCAGGTCGACCGAATTGAAATAGATCAACTGGTCATAAAACAGGTCGTTAATTCCAGGGTTCCCATTGCAGTCGACCTGACGGATGCGCTGGCCAATGCCATAACAATGCTTGATCGGCTACCGGAACTATCGCTTCCCGTAAGCTCTCTGAAAATTCGCCACCTCGATCTGTCATTGGTAAGCCCGTTGGTCACCCTGAAAAACGCCTCTCTGGAGGTACACCAGCAAGTCAATCCGTTTGCTGCCAGCATGGAACATGCCGGGCAGCATTTTGAGCTTGAAGTAAATTCAGATCAAATTGCTTTCAGGTTTTTTCCAGACAAAATTGCACGAATTGATCCATTGGCTTTGAACCTGGAAGTCCAGAATGGCGGACTGGGCCTGACCGGGGCATTTAAATTGGCAACGCTGAATTCTTTGCTACAGACAATTTTCGATTCAACTATTGCTGATGTTGACCGAGCATTACTCGAGGCATCAGTGGAATTTGACATCTCGGTCAAATCAGACTCGTCTGGCCTGTTGGCCAGGGCAAAACTTGAAAGCGACCAACTGGGTTACAGAGATGTATTGGCTAAACAGGTCTCGGTGACGGCACTACTACCAATAGACGATAATTGGCTGTCGACAATTCAATCAAATTCTTTTGACCGGATTGTACTGGGGCCAGGTATTGAAATTCATGCCGAATCACTCGAATCAACGAGTATATCTTTGTCAAAATTCAAGCTATCACCGCGGGGAATTATTGACCTGGAAGACAATAACATTGAGGTTGTACTGGATCAGAATTCGGATCTCAGCATTAACTATTTGCAGTTGCCTGGTATAGAGATAAGTAAATTAACTGTAGTTCCGGTGATGACATTGACCGACTCCATCATCTCTCCCCTGGCAGGATTCCGTCTTCGCGCAAGCAGCATCGATAATGGTGAAATGCAACTGCTGAACACCGATCTCGAAGCCCTGAAGGAAACAACAATATTACTCGACCCTGACGGTGGAATTGGGTTCGGCAAGGGGCGTTGGAAGCTTCAGACAGAGCTGGATATTGGCCAGCAAGGACAGCTCGCTGGTACGATGATTATGGATGTCAACCATTACGCCACTGATTCATTTGACGTATTGGTTTCCATGGAGAACCCGAACTTGTCGTCTCCACTCAGCCTCCCTGCAATAAAAAAAGTATCTGCTTCCGTGTCGGGTAATGGCTCTGTCTTGTCGGCCTCCGGAAAACTGACCCTGCAACAGGATGATACTGCCCTGAGTTTCCGGTTAAATCAACGAGCTGACCACGCATCCGGTCGCTTAAGCGTTCGCACAATGGATTCCGTCAGCATTGTCAATGCCATCCCTGTTGCAAACTCAACAGGCATTGAACTCCCCCACAGTCTCAAGATTGCGGCCGGAACTCTGGACATTGAAACGCAGTTAAACTGGGATCAAAGCCAGAATACTGTCACCTCAATTGTCCAGGCAAAAAACCTTGGGGGTTCCTGGGAAAATTCCAGCTTCAGTGGATTAAACTTTAATGGCGAATTCGAAATGTTTCCGGCTTTTCGTTCTCTCGGAACAATAAAAATGGAACTGGGGAACCTCGGATATGGGCTGGAGCTGGAAAATCTCGCCTCAGTTCTGGCAATATCGCCTTCCCCCTACGGGGAGTTGCCCGAGCTCCAAGTTGGTTCGTTACAGGGAAGTCTGTTGGGCGGTCAATTTGAAGCAAACAACTTTGAAATTGATCTCAACCAGCCTGACACCAACTTTAATCTTGAAATCCACCACCTGGACATTGAGCAAGTTGTGAAAATCCAGGGCATCGAGGCACTTGAGGCAA
>CAYOGN010000196.1:0-6059 GCA_964403545.1 uncultured Gammaproteobacteria bacterium | reverse complement strand
GTATTGGTCTTGGGCAATGGACAGCACTACGGGAGAATGAATTCCTGCAGGGGTGCCTGGTTGTCGGTGAGGGTGTTTATACGGTTCTGGATGGTGGGGAGCCGAGAATTATTCGATTGCCGGTTTGATGACGCTAAATGTAATCCTTGTGTCGGACGCTAAAAAATCACCACTGAATACTCCGATTTAAGGGATATTTTGATTCAAAGGTGACCCAATAGTGACCCAAAATATAATTTATCAATATGACTATCTATAAATTATTGATTTAATGGTGGCTACGCCTTGATTCGAACAAGGGACCCCATCATTATGAGTGATGTGCTCTAACCAGCTGAGCTACGTAGCCATTGGAGGGGGGCGCAGATTACATTAAAGCAGATATCGAATCAAGCGTGAAAGGTGAGTTTGCCTGCTTTCAGCTGGAAACTGAATCTTGTTGCAGAATCAGTGATACAATTTATTTATCGCGTGGTGTTGAGGAAGGAGTTTTTGATGACAGATTTATGATCTATTTGTTTTTCCAGGCCTGGTTGTGGATATTGCTCGCGGGTCTTTTAGGATTGTTTATCGGCTGGCTAATATGGGGTCGCAATGATTCCGCAGCTGAATCAGGCAATGGTTCCAGGGAGGAGACCGAGAAACGAAAGTCTCTGCCCACCAGGGCATCGGGTGATACTGCTGACGCCCGCAATGTTCTGGATGAGTGGCGACCAGAAGGATTAGCTGATGCCGATGGTCAGGCAGATAACCTTCAACGTATAAAAGGCATTGGACCGGTTATTGAAACCACTTTGAATAAATTAGGAATTTTTTATTTTCGCCAAATAAGCTTGTTCACTGACGAAAACATAAAGTGGGTTGACAACCATATAGCATTTCCCGGACGCATTCATCGAGAGGATTGGGTCAATCAGGCCATGCGCTATGCCAGGGAGAGCGATGCAGAAAATTCGGATTAATCTATCTCGCCACAAACTTCCTGATCAGACCAATAGCGATCATCAGCACGCCACCACCGGCTCCACCGAAAACGACCTGGCCTAAAATACCCTCAATCCCCCGGGCACCCACGATGCCGAGAAATTGCCCCCCGAGACCGCCGCCAACGATACCAGCAAGGCTATTTCCCATGACCCCGAGACTGAATTTTCTGAGCAATGCGCCGGCAACATTGCCTCCAATAGCGCCAGCAAGCAGGCTGATTACAAACGGCATTAATACTTCCATACTTCCTCCTACCTAAATTTTAGTTATTAGGTCAAATCCTAACATGCCGGCCGCAAATTTAACCAGTTGTTTGCTTGCCGGATGTCTGCAGCCTTGCAGGAGGATTCTGAGTGATGATTCAGAAACTGGTCGGTTGGATGCTCTCGTTGCTATACTTTAATTAAACGCGCGCTAATTTAAAGCGTATTCATTGCGCTTATCAGATAGTCCCAAACATATTCGGCGTAGGTCCATCTGACCTGAATATCCCAGGATTCGCCATCCTCCAGTTTATGCAGCAAGATACTGGCGTGGCCAAATCGGGTCTGGGCGATACATCCGGAAAGAAACACGCTGTGATGAAGATCCAGTGGGCAGGCTTTGCGCAACAGGGTTTCGGCGTCGGGACCCTGTAGCCTGAGCACGGTGTAGTAATCTGAAACTTCAGTGACGGCATGATGTAGACCCGTTAACTGAGTATGCATCGCATCTTCCAGTTTGCTGGTCTCATCAAGGTCGCAGTGCAGTAACCATTCATCGGGCCCCAGCCAGTACAGGCACTTAGCATTCAATGCATTCTGTGTGTTTGCATTCACCGGAAGGTTCAGTTCAAGTGCCTGTTTAACTCCATTAAGGAAGTTGCTGTCATCCGCATTGCCGCGAATATTGAGTTTGCCGCACAATTCCAACTGGCGCAGTGAGTTGATCCCTGCTATCGGTTTGCGGTCATAACAGGCAGAAGTCAGCGGGACATTCGCAATAGTTGGTTGACTGGCCATTTTAATTCCCCGAAGCGTTATTTTTCAGAAATACCGGTTCGGTAACGGTCACTTTCTGATTGCCGCCATCCATCAATGAGATGGTGAGCGTTTGTCCTTTGCGGTTGAATCCATCCTTGATTAGCGCCATAGCGATTGAGCGGCCAACATTCGGGCTCATATAGCTTGAAGTGACGTGTCCAAGCATTTTCATGGGCGGCTTGTCTTTCAGTTCTTCGACCACATGGGCGCCTTCCTGCAGTACAAAATTTGGATCTTCAGTCAGTAGTCCGACAAGTTGCTTGCGTCCCTGGCGAATAGTATCCGTACGGGTAAATGATCTGCGTCCAAGGAAATCCCCCTTGGCCTTGGAGACAATCCAGTCCATGCCCAGATCCATGGGAGTCACCGTACCATCGGTATCCTGGCCCACGATCACAAAGCCTTTTTCTGCCCGCAATACGTGCATGGTCTCGGTACCATAAGGACAGATATCGAATTCGTTACCCGCTTCCATCAGTGCCTGCCATAGTGCCAGTCCGTAGCGCGCCTTGACGTTAATTTCAAATGCCAGATCTCCAGTGAAGCTAATGCGGAATACCCTGGCTGGAATCCCGGCCACCGAAAACTCCTGCATTGACATAAACGGGAACGACTCATCGTCCAGCGGTTGATCGCAAAGTTTAGCCAGCAACCGGCGGGCATTGGGTCCTGTTATGGTCGCAACCGCCCATTGCTCGGTAACACTGGTGCAATACACTTGCATCTCCGGCCATTCAGTCTGTAACCATTCTTCGAGCCAGCCCATCACCCGGGCGGCACCGCCGGTGGTAGTGGTCATATAGTAATGATTCTGGTCAATACAGGTTGTCACACCATCATCGAATACCATGCCGTGTTCATTCAGCATCAATCCATAACGGCAGCGGCCCGGCGCCAGTTTGTTCCACGCATTGGTGTATACCATGTTGAGCAAGCGGGTCGCATCGGGTCCCCGGATATCAATCTTGCCGAGGGTTGAGGCATCGACAATACCAACGGTATTGCGCGCTGCCAGGCATTCCCGCTGCACTGCCTGACCCATGGTTTCGCCGGGTCTGGGGTAGTAAAAAGGTCGTTTCCAGTCTCCCACATCCTCGTAAATCGCACCATTTTGATCATGCCAGGGATGCATGGCTGTTTTTCTTTTCTGGACAAACAGATCGCGTCGGTCGTGGCCAACGATTGAACCAAATGTCAGTGGCGTATAGGGCGGCCTGAAAGTCGTTGTACCAACCTCCGGAATTGAAATATTTTCAAGCTCCGACATCACCGCCAGAGCATTAATATTGGAAGTTTTGCCCTGATCGGTGCCCATGCCCGTGGTGGTGTAGCGCTTTAGGTGTTCAACTGAAACAAACCCTTCCCGCATCGCCAGCTGAATATCGGCTACCGTGGAATCGTTGTGTAACTCATGGAAATGTTTTTTTGGTCCCTGGCCCACGGGGTGATCCGTTGGCAAAATCCATAAGGCACGGCTTGGGCCATAGACAGGGTCACTGGTTTTCGGGATGGCCGTTACTTTGGCATTGTTAAATCCGGCCTCCCTGGCGGCTGCAGCGCCAGCCTCGGCGCCCTCTGCCAAACAGTCAGCCAGTGTCCAGCTTGCTTTACAGGCACCTGCTTCAAATCCCTTGTTATTAACAGGTCGCTGGTCAGGAATGAAGCAGTGCTGATCATCCAGGTATGTAAGCTTTCCCCTGGCTTGACTAAACAGGTGAACCGTAGGTGTCCAGCCGCCGGAAACTGCCACCAGATCACACACCATCGAATCTGCCACACCGTTCACCTGTTTGCCATCGACATCAAGTTGCATAACGTCTATTCCACGAATTTTTCCGCGCCGATAATCGATCCCGGTAATTGTGCTGTTTTTCCGTATGGATATGCCCAGGGATCTGGCTTGATCAATCAGGTCGCCCCGGGGGTTAGAACGAATATCGATGATTTCAACATCGGCCCTGGTTTCGTATGCATCAATAGCGACGTGATACGCGCTATCGTTATTGGTCAGTAACGCTAATTTTTCTCCAGGCAAAACGCCAAAATGATTGATATATGTACGTAATGAATGCGCCAACATCACTCCTGGACGGTCGCTGTCGGCAAACACCATCGGTCGCTCGATTGCGCCGCTGGCCAGTACGACCTGTTTGGCCCGGATTTTCAGCAATCGTTCCCGGGGCTGGTTTCCTCTTCGGTTGGGTCCGATGTGCTCGCCAAGGCGCTGGTTGGCAACCAGGAAATTATAATCATAGTAACCCGTCACAGTGGTGCGTGAGAGCAGGGTGACCTCTTCCATCTGTTTGAGTTCGTTTACAACTCCTTCAATCCAGTTGGTTGCGGGATTTCCATCAATTTCGACTTTATCGCTCAACAGTGAGCCACCGAACATCGGTTTTTCGTCGATCAGAATGACCCGGGCACCGGTTTTTCCTGCCGATAGCGCTGCCTGCAAACCTGCAGGTCCGCCGCCAATCACAAGTACATCGCAATGGACGTGAGTTTTGTCGTAACTGTCCGGGTCGGTCTCGGTAGGGGCTTTGCCGAGTCCGGCTGCCTTGCGAATAAACTTTTCATAGGTCATCCACAGTGACTGAGGCCACATAAACGTTTTATAGTAAAAACCGGCCGGGAGCAGATTCGAAATCATGGAATTGATTACGCTGATATCGAAGTTAACCGAAGGCCAGCAATTCTGGCTGGATGCGTTCAGGCCTTCGTACAACTCGACCTCTGTAGCACGTCGATTGGGCTCTGACCAGGCACCTTTTTCAAGCTGGACCAGAGCATTAGGCTCTTCTGACCCGGCAGAATAAATTCCGCGGGGCCGGTGGTATTTAAAGCTCCTGCCGACCAGTTTAACGCCGTTGGCTAACAACGCCGATGCCAGGGTATCGCCTTCAAATCCCTGGTAGTCCTTATTGTCGTAGCGGAAACGAAGGGGCTTGTTGCGATTCACGCGGCCGCCGGATTTCAGTCGAAATTGCTGGCTCATCGCACAATCTCTGGCCGGGTTTCACCGGGCTTGTAGGTGGCATAAATATGATCAGTGATGGTATCCCGCGCAGCATTAAACCAGCGGCGGCAGCCATGAGAATGATCCCAGCGTTCGAAGTGCAGGCCTTTGGGATTCTGCCGAAAAAACACATAGTCCCCCCATTCCTGTTCGCTAAGGTCGTCCGGGTTCAGGGGGCGCGCAATGTGTGCTTCACCGTGGCAATGAAATTCCGTCTGGTCACGGACACCACACCAGGGGCATTTGATTAAGAGCATAGGTTGGTTTCTCTAGTGTGCAACCGCAGCGGCAGCGCCTTCGTCAATAAGGGCGCCGGTATTGAATCGGTCGATTGAAAAAGGTTCGGCGATGGGGTGCATTTCCCCGCGAGCAATGGAGTGGGCGAAAACATTGCCCGATCCCGGCGTGGCTTTGAATCCACCCGTTCCCCAGCCACAATTAAAAAACAGATTGTCGACCGGCGTTTTGCTCAGGATCGGCGATCGGTCAACGGTAACATCTACAATACCGCCCCATTGACGGAGCATTTTCAACCGTGAAAAAATCGGGTACAACTCGATGACCGGGCCCACAGTCTGTTCGATAACGTCGAACCCTCCGCGTTGGGAATAGGAATTGTAAGCATCTGAACCAGCGCCAATGACAAGCTCGCCCTTGTCGGATTGACTGATATAGGCGTGGATACTACCTGACATCACCACGCAATCAAGGACGGGTTTGATGGGTTCCGATACCAGCGCCTGGAGCGGCACTGATTCCACCGGCAAACGAAATCCTGCCATGTCCGCCAGTACGCTGCAATGTCCGGCCACCACGCAACCTACTTTTTTTGCGCCGATCACACCACGACTGGTCTCGACCCCGGTCACTGACTTGTTTTCGATTCGAAACCCACTCACTTCACAATTCTGAATAATGTCAACACCGAGGCTATCTGCAGCTCTTGCATAACGCCAGGCCACAGCAACATGACGTGCGTTACCGCCCCTACGCTGCAATAGTGCCCCCATCACCGGATAGCGACACGCCAGGTT
>CAYOGN010000195.1:0-5624 GCA_964403545.1 uncultured Gammaproteobacteria bacterium | reverse complement strand
TAATAAAAACCCCAGAGAAACCAATAATCATTGTGACCCAGCGGTTGATCCCAACTTGGCTGTCAAAGATAAATATCGAAAGAATAGTTATAAAAAATGGACTGACTAAAAACAAAACCGTCGCGTTGGCGATTGGGATTTTTGATTGTGCAAAATAAAATGCGGAGTATCCAAAAAAGAAAAGCACTCCCCGCAATGTACTTAATGCAGGATAAGCGGTGCCCCATTTGACCGGCTTGCCAGATATTTTCAGAAATGCCGAAATCAGAATAATGCCGATCATCGAGCGGACGAATAAAACCTGAAACAGTGATGTGTCTTCGGATAATAGTTTAATGACAACATCCTGAATTGAAAATGCAGTCATTGCCATAATGACAAAATAAATTCCGCGTCTGTTTTCTGTTTTCGAGTTCAACTTATTAGTAATATACTGTTTGGATGGAATTCCCTGTTTCAGCGAAATGTATATCTAAACTGAGCTCTTGGACAGCAGTATTTAATCAAACGGAATTTATGCAGTGACAGGCTTATAGTAATTAGATGCGAGACACGCAAAACATGGCACTACTGTCCTAGGTAATTTAGATGATGTCGTTCACGTCCGTCATAGATTGCTCTTACTGAAACAGTATGTAAAATAGGTTTATGCCGGTTACAGATCACCGGATTTCAAAGTACGGGATAAATTTGAAAATACCAATTAGTAAGTTTGTTTTTCCAAACTAGATATCCAACATATTTTATCGAGGTTCACATGTCACGCTACGAATCACTAATGCAAAGGATTGATAATGGAGAGCGGATTCTCATTGATGGTGCCACAGGTACTGAAGTTCAACTTCGCGGCGTTCCTATGTTGGAGCACGCGTGGAATGGTGGCGGTGCGCTAACCCACCCGGAAATAGTCAAGGCGGTGCACGAAGATTATATTCGCCATGGTGCTGAGGTTATTATTTCGAATACCTTCGGAAACAGCTTTCATGCACTGGAAGACTCAGGGATGGAAGATAAATTCGACTTTTTAAATCGTCGTAGTGTGGAGTTGGCGGTTGAAGCGCGGGAGTCTTTGGATAAGCCTTATGTACTCGTCGCCGGGGGAATTACGCATTGGTCCTGGACAGGCCGTCATCCCACACTCGAGCAACTTAGCGCGAACGTAACTCAACAAGCACAAATTATGAAAGAGACTGGCGCGGATCTGATCATGCTGGAAATGATGGCCTTCGTGGATCGGACCCAGGTGTTGATTGAAGCATCGTTGGCAAGCGGCTTACCTGTATGGGTTGGCATAAGTTGCAAGAAAGACGAAGCGGGTAATATTGTATTACGGGAAGGAGAACCCCTTACCGAGATGATTGAAATGATAAAGGAATACGATGTGCCTCTGGTCAATATTATGCATACTGAAGTTAAATTCGTTGACGGGTGTCTGGATATATTAATGGACAATTGGAAAGGGGCCGTCGGTGTCTATGCCCATTCGGGGAAATGGGATGGCGATAAAATAATCTACAACTCAACGATCTCTGCGGCCGAGTACACCAAAGAATCGAAAAGGTGGTTAGATCGTGGTGTGCAGCTGATCGGAGGATGCTGTGGTATTGGGCCAGATCATATTCAATCACTGTCTGAAATCATGGATCACTTGGACTAATAACGATGAAATGAAACTGTCTCTTAGGCAACCAGGCTAATAGGTCCACATTGTGCCGACGCGGTACAATGTACGTTGCCAGATAAATATGGACTTTTAGTGGTTTTATTTAGGAGTCGACTTAGGCAGGATAGGTATTAATTCTGTAACGCACTCCTGACACAGTTGCAGTCAATAAGTAACAACACTCGGCAATAAACCCCAACAAATTAAACTTAGGAAATACTGGGTTTTGTTATTGTGGTGTGTTGTGGAGTATTGAATTCAAGTGTCTCGTAATCCATTGGTCGTAGGTCCAAGTCCTACCGGGGTAACCATATTTTTTAATCACTTACGTGATTTTGACCAAAAACTAACCCACAATTATCTGTCAACTCACAATCAGGATGCTGGTCATTGATCATAGAGTGCACGCAGAATATCAGTGCGGCTGATCTGGCCAATCATATGACCATTTTCCAGTACTGGAAAGCGACGAAAGCTGGATTGCACGAAGCGGTCTGCAGCTTTGATGATATCAGTGCCCGATGCAATGGTTTCTATTTCGCTGTTCATATATTCTGATACGTTGCCCCCCCAATCCTGATGGTAACTGGCGCTGTAAACAACTTGCAGGCAATCCTTTTTCGACAGTACACCAATGAGTTCTCCATTCTGGTCTACTACAGGTGCCCCGGAAAACTTCTTCTCCAGTAATTTCCTGACTGCGTTGTGGACATTATCGGAGGGTAGAAATGTTGTCAGGTCAGTTGCCATGTAATCATTAACGGTTGCTATTCGGGTCATCGGGTTTTCCTCTTGCATAGACAGTTCGCTGCACCGCCGCAACTGCCTTTGAGCGGACAGCGCCCAAACAGTATACCCATACCTAGGCCGATTACAGCCAGGAAAAAGATTGCGATGGTGAAGAGTAATGTGATCATGAAATTTTACGGTTATATTGCGCGAAGGATGGGGTCGCGTCAAATTGAATACCAGTATTATGGCGTATCCCGAACAATGCAGGCATTTCGTTTTCCAGTGCAAACTGCCAGCCTAGTTCCGGGCCCATTATCATTAATGCCGTTGCCCAGGCATCAGCTTCAATGGCATGGTCTGCGATAACACTGACCAGTGCCAGGTTATGTTTAACCGGATTACCGGTGCGGGGGTCTATCAAATGGGAGAACCGTCTGCCTTGATGGATGAAAAAGTGGATATAGTCGCCGGAGGTGGCGATAGCCTGGTTTGACAATTGAATGGTTGATGCCAGGCCCCCTGTGGGGTTTTCAATGCCGACCAACCAGCCGTTGCCGTCAGGACCACTCCCTCGGGTCCGAATTTCCCCACCAATTTCCACAAGATAATCATCAATTCCGGATTCCGCAATTACAGCGGCTACCTGATCAACGGCAGCACCCTTGGCAATCCCGTTCAAGTCCAGGGCGGTATCCGAATCGTGTTTCCTTATCTGATTAGTTGTTAACTGGAATCTGGAATTAGCTTCTGGAACTGCGGCCGAAATTGGCTCAATGAATGGTTCTGACAAAGAGGTAATTTGCAATGACCGGTCGGCTGGGCCGAAGCCCCAGTAGTCCACGCGTGCAGACGTTAACGGATTAAATGCCCCCCCGCTTTGCTGGTGTATTGCCAGCGCCATTGCAATGACATCGGCAGTGTTTTCGGAGATCAGTTTCCACTGCAGCGAAGGCGATTGATTAAAGCGCGATAATTCACTGTCGTCCCGATACAGTGACATGCCCTTATCAATGTTTGACAGTACACGTTCAATTCGGTGCTTAAGGGTTGGTAGATAAACTGATTGTGACAGGTCACGAACCTGTATCCGGTAGCGTGTGCCCATGGTCAGGCCTTCAAGTGCCGGCGTCTTGCTCCAGGTCCAGCGCGGCAATGTCGGTGCCAGACAGAACACGCCGAAAAGTTGAAGGATTTGTCGTCTGCTAAAATTCATGACGTTCTACCCATTGCCAAAATCATCAAAGTAAATGTCCTCACTGTCGACACCAAGATTGTCCAGCATGGCCCGCACCGCTTTGACCATCAGCGGCGGTCCGCACAAATAGTATTCACAGTCTTCCGGTGACGGATGAGTGGACAAATATTGGTCGTGAATGACCTGGTGAATAAATCCTGTCGCGCCCTGCCATTTATCTTCAGGGGCCGGAGCAGACAATGCTGGGTGCCAGCTAAAGTTGACGTGAGTCTTTTGTAGCTGCTCGAAAATATCGCCATAGTAGATATCACTGCCGGATCGGGCACCATACCAGTAACTGATTTTGCGTTTGCTGTACTGCACTTCAAGTAAATTTCGTATCTGGGCATATAGAGGTGCCATGCCCACCCCGCCGCCAATAAACACCGCTTCTTTTTCCGTGTCTCTGACGTAGAACATGCCATAGGGACCGGATATTTCTACCTGATCTCCGGGCTTTAACGAGAATAACCAACTGGAAACAATGCCTGGCGGAATCTGGTGGCGGTGGGGAGGCGGTAGTGCGATACGGATATTTAGTGCAACCCGGTCGAGCTCGGCTGGGTTACTCGCCATGGAATACGCCCGGGTTACCGGCTTGTTGGTACCAGCATGTAATGCTCTCAATCCAGCTTTTTGCCAGGCCTCGTTGAATTTGGAGTCAACCTCAATTGCGCTATAGTCAAGCTGATAGGGTGGACAGGTAACTTGAATAAAACTGCCGGGGCGGCAATTCAAGGATTCGCCTCCGGGTATCTGCAACACAATTTCGTTGATCAGGGTTGCCATATTGCGCACACTGACAACAGTACATTTCCAGGTTTTTACACTAAGGTAAATTTCATCGACCTCGACTTTCATTGGTGCCAGTACCGGCACTTGGCAAGATAATCTGACACCCTGTTGTGCTTCTGCGCGAGACATTGAATCCAGTTCCTGGGGCAGGGGATCACCACCGCCATCCAGTACCCGGACCTTGCACAACCCGCAGGTACCCGCACCGCCACAGGCTGTGGGGAGGTGAATATCAGCATCCGTCAGTACCGATAATAGTCGTTGTCCGACCGGTACCTGAACTGTGGTCCTATCATTGATGACGACCGCGCAATGCCCGGAGGGGACCAGACGCCGCCGCGCCCACAATACAAGCATAACAAGCAGCAGCACTATGCCGGTAAAAGCAGTGACAGCGAGGAGGATTTCCATGGCAGCATTATTCATCAGCCCATCGCCCCATTAGCCAAGACCTGAGAGTCCGACGAAACCCAATGACATCAACCCGACAATAACGAAGGTGATACCAAGGCCCTGTAGCCCGTCAGGTATATCCGCATATTTCAGTCGTTCACGAATCGCCGCTAGCATCATGATTGCAAGCGCCCAGCCGATGCCGGAACCCATACCATAAACCACACTTTCGATGAAGCTGTAGGAACGTTCCACCATAAAAAGGCTGCCGCCCAGAATGGCGCAATTCACGGTGATCAGAGGCAGAAAGATACCCAGAGCACGATGCAACTTTGGAATATGAAACTCCAGCACCATTTCCAGCACCTGTACCATGGCAGCGATTACACCGATAAAAGCAATAAGACTCAGAAAAGACAGATCAGTATCACCAAGCCCCGCCCAGGCCAGTGCTCCCGGGGCCAGCAGCCAAATATAGATCAGGTTGTTAACGGGTACCGTAACAGTTTGCACAACGGTCATGGCAAGTCCGACACCCACAGCCGTTTCCAGTCTTTTGGAAACAGCGAGGAACGTACACATGCCGAGAAAAAACGACAATGCCAGATTCTCGATAAAGACCGAACGCAGAAACAACTCCATCAATTCATTCATGACAGATCCTCTTTTTGACCGATACGGGCTCTAAATTCGGCGTGCTCCTGTTGTTCCGGCCGCTTGCGACGAATAAACCAGATTATGCAGGCGATGATAAAAAATGCGCTGGGTGGCAACAGCATCAGATGCAATGGTTCAAATCCTCCCCCC
>CAYOGN010000194.1:0-2873 GCA_964403545.1 uncultured Gammaproteobacteria bacterium | reverse complement strand
ATACGCCAACCGACATTTCGCTCCCGGCCACGGGTAATCATATGCCACCAGGAATAGACATCGACGACCCCGGGATTCCTGGCGCGCCAGACATCCGCCCATCCATCGGCGATAAGGCGATCCATCCAGGCGCGTTCCTTGGGATGGAACCCGATTTTCCCATCATTGCTCTTGGGTCTGGCAATGTCAATTTCAGTATGGGCAACATTCATGTCACCGCCCACAAGTACATTGCTGCCGGCCTTCCTTAATGTGCTCATGTGGTCATGGACGCGGTCAAAAAATACCAGCTTTTCTTCCCAGGCCTGATCACTTTTGCCGCCATTGGGAAAATAAATCGAAAAAAGATCCCACTGCTGGCCGCCTTTAACAAATGACAATTGCGCAATACGCCCTTCATCCGCATTGGGGGCTTTTGGTATCGTCGTTTTAAACTCGACGTTATCGAGCTTTTTCTCAAGTTTTCGAGTGATCCAGATCGCGGTCCCGGCATAACCTTTCTTTTCTGCACTGCTATAGTGCTGTCGATAATCTTCATGTTCGGTGAGAAACTTGCTGAACTGATCGGTGGTTCCCTTGATCTCCTGAATCATCAGAATATCGGGTTTCTGGTCTTCTACCAGCTTCTGGATTTCTCCCTTGCGTTCCACGGCGCGTATGCCATTGACATTCCAGGTAATGATTTTCATAAATAGGTAAAGTCTGATTTGGGAAAGCCCTAAAGTATCATTTATATATGGACACGGTGTCCAGTTTTATTCGTTATTTATTCGTTGTGAACAGGTAAACTTGACTGGAAATCGCTGGATAAATTTCCAGCCTGCAAATAAAGTAGAGGTTTTCCGAAAACTATAATTATGACAACACATATTGAAAGCAAATTGCCGGATGTAGGCACTACGATTTTCACGGTAATGTCTAAAATGGCTCAAGACCATGGCGCCATAAATCTGTCTCAGGGGTTTCCGGATTTTGAGCCCGATGAGGGGTTGCTGGACAGGGTCAACTATCACCTGAGAAACGGAAAAAATCAGTACCCGCCGATGATCGGTGTTGCCGAATTGCGTCAGGCCATATCGGATAAACTGAAATCCGAAAGTGCGATTGATGTCGATCCGGAAACCGAAATTACAATAACCAGTGGTGCTACGGAAGCATTGTATTGTGCGATTCAGGCGGTGGTGCATCGTGGTGATGAGGTAATCGTATTCGATCCCTGTTATGACTCCTACGAGCCGGCTATAACCCTTGCCGGGGGCAAGACGGTGCATATTCCCATGACGGTGCCGGATTATCGAATTGACTGGGACGTGTTTCATCAAAAACTTAACAGCAATACCCGTATGGTGATTATCAATTCACCCCATAACCCCAGCAGCAGTATCCTGACCCGGGAAGACCTCGATATCTTGGCGGAAGCGATTCGGCCATTGAACTGTTATGTCCTCAGTGATGAGGTTTATGAGCACATTATTTTCGACGGTGAGATTCACGCCAGCGTCCTTACCCATCCAGAATTGCGACCCAAGTCCATGGCCGTTTTTTCCTTTGGCAAAACCTATCATGTGACTGGATGGAAAATCGGTTATTGCGTGGCACCAGCAGAGTTGACGGCGGAGTTTCGTAAAATTCATCAGTTCAACGTATTTACAACTCCAACGCCGATGCAATGGGCGATTGCTGATTTTGTAAAGTCAAATCCGCAGAACTATCAGGAGCTCGGGGCGTTTTATCAGCAGAAACGAGACTTGTTCTGTTCCTTGATCGAGCCTTCGCGATTCCGACTGCTGCCTTCCCGGGGCACGTATTTTCAACTGGCCGACTATAGCGATATCTCGGACAAGGTAGACACCGACTTCGCCAACTGGATGACGACGGAAAAAGGCGTTGCAGTAATTCCGCTTTCACCTTTTTACCAATCTCCTCCGGACACCCGAATCATTCGGTTCTGCTTCGCCAAACAGGATGATACCCTGCGTGAAGCTGCCGCCATCATCAATGCTGTTTAACGATTCGTGATTTCCGATATCCTCATTTCTGATTACCTCAACGTAACCGTTATCCAGGACGATATTAGCTGGCAGGATCCCGCAGCGAATCGGGAGCGCCTGAATCGTCATATACAAACGATTGCAGAAACCGACCTGGTGGTATTGCCCGAGTTTTTTAGCACCGGTTTTTACATGGATCCCACTGAAAAATTTGAAACCATGGATGGTGAAACTGTAGCCTGGATGCAGGAAAGTGCGGCCACTGCGGGTGTGGTTATTACCGGCAGTCTGGTAATGCAGTTGGACGACAGATTCGTCAATCGAATGATTTGGGCAAGACCCGACGGAAGTTTGAATTGGTATGATAAGCGCCATCTGTTTCGATTTGGCGGCGAGCATCTTAAATACAGCGGCGGGGATACCCGAACTATTTTCGAGTTGAATGGCTGGCGGATTGCCCTGTTTGTTTGTTATGACCTGCGGTTTCCGGTATGGAGTCGTAACCTGGATGACTATGATGTCGCGTTGTATGTGGCTAACTGGCCAGATGCTCGTCAATACGCCTGGGATACCCTGTTGCGCGCACGTGCCATTGAGAATCAGGCCTATGTGCTGGGCGTCAACCGACTCGGCGTAAACCCCGGTGGTGACACCTATTCCGGGGGCAGCGTTATTCTCGATTTTATGGGTCAGCCCCTGAATGAATGTAGAGATAAATTGCAGGTCGCCAGCGCATCCCTGTCCATGGACGACCTGTCACAGTTCCGATCATTTTTTCCGGCGTCCATGGACCGCGACCGCTTTGAAATTAATCAGGATTGAGGAGGTTCAGCCCATGTTAGAAAATATTAGGCGACGTTTTGTATGGATGGTGTCGATGCT
>CAYOGN010000193.1:0-9778 GCA_964403545.1 uncultured Gammaproteobacteria bacterium | reverse complement strand
CCAAAATCAATGAGCCCCTTGTCAATGCCATAGCGATGCGCGCGCCATCGGTTTTCCTCGATCAACCAGTTGGAATACTGTCTCCAGCGTTGATTGGAAAGCCGCAATCGATACAGCATTCGTAACCAGCATTGAAACAGGGCAGCGACGCAGACAGCATCTTTCAAGGTAGTACATAAATCGGAAATTCGCATCTCAAGGGTTGAATAACGTGCGCTGGGTCTCAAGTCCCACCAGACCTTGGTCGCGTCTTCAATAACACCGGCATTGACCAAAACGTTAACGTGCCGCATATATTCAGAATAAGTTTCAAACCCATGAGGCAGGCCGGTTCTGGGCATTTCATCCCATACCGCCATACGATAGGACATCAACCCGGTATTGTGGCCAAGCCAGAAAGGTGAGGAAGTGGTCAGTGCCAGAATATGGGGCAGGATGTAGCAGGCCTGGTTCATCAGGTCTATCCGCAGATCATCATCGCCAATACCGACGTGGACATGCATGCCGCTAATCAACAACCGGCGTACCACCGCCTGCAAATCCTTGGCAAGGGCTTCATAACGCGCCTTGTGAGTAATATGTTGGTCTGCCGGGTCGGCAAATGGATGGGTCGACGCCGCGATGATAGCCATATCGTGTTGTGCGGCAACTTCTGCCACGGTTGCCCGCAAATACCCAAGCTGCTGTAAGGCCTCATTTGCCGAACTGCAGACCGGGGTTCCCACTTCTACCTGGGATTGGAGGAATTCGGGCGATACCAGTTTTCCCAGTTTCTTTTTCATCGCCGGCATCAACGAGGGTGGAACTTTGCCAACCAGATTGCCGGTCTCAAGATTTACCAGCATGTATTCTTCTTCTATTCCAATGGTAAAGTCTGGGGTGGTAGTCATTTGCTTACAGTTTCAGGTTCATAGCGCATGGTGAAATTACAGAAATAAAATAATCTATTTTCAGAATCAGAGATTTTATCCGAATTTTGTCTGCCAACACTACAGGGATGTTTCCAGCGAGAAGAGTTTTCCATAATCTATTTCATTTGTGGTCAACAACAATGCAGTTGATTCATCGGGTGCCTTGTACTGTCGGCTTATAGTATATTTAATGGCCTTCTGAATTTAAGGCGGTATAAAAATCAAAGGCCGACTTTTCAACGCAATTACATCAGATATGAGTCAGGAAATAATTGATCTTCGAAGCGATACTGTTACCACTCCCTGCGCCGGTATGCGCGAGGCCATGGCCACTGCTACGGTAGGCGACGATGTCTATGAAGAGGATAAAACCGTCAAGCGACTGGAAGCGCGGCTGGCAGAGATGGCCGGCCACGAAGCAGGGTTGTTCTTTCCCAGTGGCACCCAGAGTAATCTGGTAGCGCTACTTTGTCACTGCCAAAGAGGGGACGAATACATTGTCGGCCAGGAAGCGCATACCTATAAGTATGAGGCTGGCGGGGCCGCAGTACTTGGCAGTATCCAGCCACAACCCATCGAGGTGTCAGTAGACGGCACTATACCGCTGGAGAAAATCCGCTCGGCGATCAAGGTGGAAGATATCCATTTTGCCAAAACCCGGCTATTGGCGCTGGAAAATACCATCGGTGGTAAAATTATCTCTCAGTCGTATATTGCTGACGCCGGAAAACTGGCACGACAACACGGGCTGGGCTTTCATCTCGACGGTGCCAGGGTGTTTAATGCGGCAGTGGGGCAGGGGTTGTCCCTGGACGCCATTACCCGACAGTTCGATTCTGTTTCGATCTGTTTGTCCAAGGGACTTGGCGCACCTGTTGGGTCGGTCCTGGTTGCTGACCGGGAACTGATTACCGAAGCGATTCGCTGGCGTAAAATGGCCGGCGGTGGTATGCGTCAGGTGGGCATACTGGCAGCTGCAGGCTTATATGCGCTGGACCACAATGTCGATCGTCTGGCTGATGATCACGCCAATGCCAGCCTGCTGGCGGAAAGTCTGGCTGGAATTGACGGGCTTGATGTGAACGGAAACAAGGCCCATACGAATATGGTGTATATCGCTGCCACCATTGATGAAGCCGATGCGTTTCATGCCAGTTGTGCAAAACAGGGTTTGAAAACGGGGGGCCGGGGACCCATCAGGCTGGTCGTGCACAAACAGGTATCGGCTCAACAGATTGAGCAGGCGGCAGCCATTATTCGTCAGTACTTCAGTAAGTAATCACCATTTCGGGTGCAAACATCACCCCCAGGCGCCCGACGCTTCCACCCGACCTGTTATTTTGCCCTGTGAATTACGAATCTGTGGCCGAAACCATGGCGTCAGAGGCTCGTTCAGTCCGGTATCCAAAGCATTCAGTTTATTCAGTAAAGCGCCGAGTACCACTTCGCTACCGCGACCCGCCCCATCGTCTACTTTGAGGGCGAAACCAAGTCCCCGGTCAGGAATACATCCCGCAAATACCCCCTCGGCACCTGTTTTTACCATTATTTTCCCGCTGCTTAATTTAATCACACTGCTACAGCAACGATCACTGCCAGCAATCATTTCAGGATGTTTTCTTATCGCGTTCAGAATGCGTGACATCGCCTCTCCACGCACACCACCAACGCTGCCTGTATTGGCGTAACGAGCGTAACCGTAGGCCAGTTTGTTCATCGGCATATAGATCGCTGGCAAACCACAGCCATCACGTTCCCAGTGCAGGTCAAACACATTCGTTTCGATGAGCTCTCCCAACACCTGCATCCACGCTTTCTGGGTAGCATGGTGATATTCGCTATAGCCTTTTGTATCGATACCGAGAAACTGCGCCAGCACCAGCATGCCAGTATGTTTACCAGAGCAATTGTGATGCGCCCGTGTGGGTACCTTACCGCTGGCGATCAGGGCATGGGCGGCAGTCTCGTTATCCGGTAATGCTGCGCCACACTCCAGCGCTCCTTCGTCAAGCCCCAGTCGGGCAAGCAATGTGGTAACGGCCTCGACATGAAAACTTTCGGCTTTATGAGATGCGCTGGCAAGCGCAATTTCCCTGTCAGTCAGAGCAAAACTGTCCGCTGCACCGGACTCAACCAGAGGAATGGTCTGTATGTACTTTAATGCTGAACGCGGGTAGATCATCCGATCCGGATTGCCAATAGAATATACAGTTTGCCCGCGAGCATCCACGACCACTGCGCTACCGCGATGGGTGGATTCTACTTTGCCGCCACGGATAACGTTCACCAGAACAGGATTGTCCATCTCGATTTTTTGCATTTTTAGAGTGCTTGAAAAGTATTTTGAAATAACAATACTATTTTAGTTTAAAGACTCAGTAGATCGGTGCGCCGACGAAAAATTCTTTGATGGAAAGAACTGGATGCAATCTTCACAATAGCCTTGAAAACAACGTAGACTATCGAGCCTGATTTTCATCACTAGATATTGCAATGAGAACATCTCAACGCCTGCTTGCTACGCTTAAGGAAGTTCCGGCAGATGCCGAAATAATCAGTCACCAGTTGATGCTGAGGGCGGGTCTGATTCGTCGCGTAGCTGCCGGAATATATAGCTGGCTGCCGCTCGGTATGCGCGTTCTGCGCAAGGTAGAAAAAATTGTGCGCGAGGAAATGGACCGCTCTGGAGCCCAGGAAGTTTTACTGCCAGGTGTCCATCCAGCGGAACTGTGGCAGGAGTCCGGTCGCTGGGAAAAGTACGGGCCGGAGCTGTTGCGACTTAAAGACCGCCATCAACGTGAGTTTTGTCTAAGCCCGACCCATGAAGAGGTCATCACGGCGCTGGTGAAAAATGAAATTCGCAGTTATCGACAACTGCCCGCTAATTTTTACCAGATTCAAACGAAATTTCGTGATGAAATCCGGCCACGGTTCGGCATCATGCGTTCCCGTGAATTCATCATGAAAGACGCTTATTCTTTTCATGTAGATCATGCCTCGCTGGTGGAGACCTACGATGTGATGTATGACACTTACGTTGCAATCTTCGATCGTATCGGGCTCCGATATCGGGCGGTAGTGGCCGATAACGGGAGTATCGGCGGCGAAGGGTCACATGAGTTTCATGTGCTGGCGGATTCGGGAGAAGATGCCATCGTATTTTCTGATTCAGGCCCCTATGCGGCAAATCTGGAGAAGGCGGAGACGGTTGCGCCAGCCAGCAGAGCCACAGCAACCGAACAACTACGCCTGGTGGATACCCCAGACACCAAAACCATCAGGGCACTGGTGGATGGTTTTGGTTTGCCCATCGAGAAAACCATCAAGACACTCGTCGTACACGCTGCCGAAGCAAGCGGGCACAAGCTGGTTGCACTGCTGGTACGAGGTGATCATGACATGAATGCAATCAAGGCGGAAAAGCTCGAAATTGTGGCTTCTCCGCTTCAGATGGCGGATGAGCGCGAAATACGTGAAGCCATTGGTGCCGGCCCCGGATCTCTGGGCCCTGTTGATCTGCCGATTCCGTTTATTGTTGATCGCGAGGTTGCCGCCATGGCAGATTTTGGCGCTGGTGCCAACATCGAGGACAAGCACTACTTCGGTATAAACTGGGAGCGTGACGTACCGCTGGGCCTGGTGGCGGATATCCGAAATGTCAAACCGGGTGACCCAAGCCCTGATGGCGACGGCATTTTGACCATCGCACGGGGCATTGAGGTTGGACATATTTTTCAGCTTGGAACCATGTATAGTGATGCCATGAAGGCCACGGTGCTGGACCAGAATGGTAAAAGTGTTCCGATGTTTATGGGATGCTACGGTATCGGTGTTACCCGGATTATTGCTGCCTCCATCGAGCAAAATCATGATGAAAAGGGCATTATCTGGCCCGATTCCCTGGCTCCCTATGATATTGCTATCGTGCCAATTGGATTTAACAAGTCCAGCAGGGTTCAACAGGCTGCAAATACTATTCACGACAAGTTGGAGCAAGCAGGCTTTTCGGTGTTGCTGGATGATCGTAACGAGCGCCCCGGGGTACTTTTTGCCGATATGGAGTTGATTGGTATTCCGCACCGTCTCGTGATGGGCGAACGTAGTCTGGATAAAGGCGTTATCGAGTATCGCCATCGTGCTTCGGGACAGGAGCGGGAAATCGAGATTGATCAATTGCTCGAGATATTACTGGAAATCAGAGACCAGTAATCGGGTTCATGGTGACCAGATATTGTGCAGTTATTTGGGTTACAGTGGAAAAATAGTGATATATTTCGGCGCTAGCGACCTTGCTTAGGACAGGTTGTGTTCGAGGGGCGAGGTTTCAGCTACTAATTTGAAAACTCAACCTAAACAATAGACCCGCGAATACGGGCGAATTTTTAGAGAAAAGATAGAGGTTAACTGTATGTCAGGTGAGTTGATAACCGGAACCGTAAAATGGTTTAACGACTCCAAGGGGTTTGGATTCATTGAGAGGGAAGGCGGCGCGGATGTATTCGTACATTATCGTGCAATAAATGGCTCAGGGCGTAGATCACTACGTGATGGTCAGCAAGTTACTTTCGAAGTAACTGAAGGCGCCAAGGGTCCACAGGCTGAAAACGTCACTGGACTTTAGTGGTTGATCATCCCGGCCGGCAATAGTTGTTTGCCGGGATGAGTTTACTGCCAGTACGGGATGATTTTCCCTGCTGGTAGACTGGAAACTGGTTTTTGTCCGTTGCTGTTAGAGCTATTCAAACACAAATTTCTGACGAAAAGCAGTTGATCTGGAATTCAACATGAGTTCCAGAAGTAACTCGCTGAGTGCTGCGTTGGTGATTGGCGCTCTTGTGGCAGGTTGCCTGCATTTATATGACCCATCCAAAAGGTAAAATTCCCCATGATCATTGATATGGGTGAAATGAGCGCACCAGATGCTTATTTCACGATGACCCAGGTTTTTCTGCCAAGACCCATTGCCTGGGTGCTTTCGGAAAACCAGGATTCGAGTCTGAACCTGGCACCATTTTCTTTTTTTAATGCGATCTGCAGTGATCCACCACTGATGATGATGTCTGTGGGCATTCAACCCCATGGGGGCTCCAAGGACACACTGGTTAATATCGAGGCCAGAGAGGAGTTCGTCGTCCATATCGCCAGCGTTGATCAACTACCGTTGCTTAACGAAACTTCCGCTACCCTGCCTTATGGAACTTCGGAAGTAACCGTCAACGATATTGATCTTACCGAGGAGAACGGCTTTAGCTTACCTCGAATTACCGATTGCAAGATCGCAATGGCATGTGACAAACATCATATTCAGACGATCGGTAATCGTGGCCAGTCGCTGATATTTGGCCGCATCAAGCAATTGTATCTTGAAGATGAATGCGCCGAGGTAATGGATAATGACAGGCTCAAAATACACGCCGACAGGGTGCAGCCGCTGGCACGGCTTGGTGCGAGCGAATATGCTTCCTTTGGTCAGGTCTTGCGCATCAAAAGACCGGATTAACGCTGGGTCAATCTCAATCAGGAACTCTGGTTCCGGCAGTGGACATTAATTGCTCGACATGCTTGAGCATGGGCTGGGCGCTTTCAAAATCAACCTGAACAGGGTAGTGCTGCCGGTCAATTTCAAGGTTCAGCGCAGGGAACCCCTGGATTCCCAATTGCTGTACCAGGTACATTTCCTTCTGATGTTGTTCCCGGGTTGTTGCCGAATCCAGGTCGGTGGCAAATTGCTGCCGACGTAGTCCAAGTTCAGCCGCAATCGCCTCAAGGGTATCCCGGTCTGAAGGATTTCGTGCATCAAGATAGTAGGCGCGCTGAATGGCATGAGACATTTGTCCGCCGAATTGTTGTCCTTGCTGCCGCGCTGCGATAACAGCCCGGCACGCGGGCCAGGTAGAGCGACGTGGCTGGCACCGCTTCCAGAAATCAAAATTAAAACGGGTTCCGGGTACTCGTTGTTCAATGGCGACCCAGGTCTGTTGCAGGTATTGTTGCATGGATTCGGCCATAGGCTGATCCGAATCCGGTGCAAGGCCGCCAAGCAGTGTTTCAATGGACAGGTTTTCCGGAAATTGCTCAGTCAGTAAACGGGTGAGCACATCCCAGACAGGCGTAAACCCCCAGCACCAGCTACACATGGGGTCATAAGCGTAGTATAGCGTTGGCCCGGTCACTGCGAGTACTCCATCAAGTTAGTCATTTCGTTGGCAGGGTAATAAATGTATGGTGGACAGAACTCTGAATCCGTTGAACCCGGCAGAATGAAATATTAGCGTCCTCCCGCCAGATCCAGCAACGCGCCAGTGCAATAGGAAGCTTCTTCTGATAACAACCATAAAATAGCATGGGCGACCTCCTCAGCACTCCCGCCGCGCCCCATCGGAACGCTGGAACGCAATCTGTCAATCCTGCCTGGCTCACCACCACTGGCATGCATTTCAGTTTCAATTAAACCGGGGCGTACCGCGTTGACCCGAATGCCTTCTGCCGCCACCTCTTTGGACAGTCCCAGGGTCATACTGTCAATGGCACCCTTGGAAGCCGCATAGTCAATATATTCATGGGGCGCACCCATACGGGAAGCAGCAGAAGATACATTGACAATAGCACCCCCCGAGCCGCCCCGACTCCGAGCCATATGGCGTATTGCTTCCCGGGCACAGAGAAAACTGCCGCGTACGTTAGTGGCAAATATTCGGTCGAACCGGCTCGCCGTCATATCCACCAGATCCATCTGGGTTTCAAG
The DNA here is from genome assembly GCA_964403545.1 of uncultured Gammaproteobacteria bacterium. Taxonomy (GTDB): domain Bacteria; phylum Pseudomonadota; class Gammaproteobacteria; order Arenicellales; family Poriferihabitantaceae; genus VYFG01. Next base: position 2,122 of record CAYOGN010000193.1, on the reverse strand, counting down.
GATCCCGGCATTATTCACCAGTGCCGACAGGGGGCCAAGCTCGGCGGCAGCGGTATCGAATATTCTGCGTACATCTCCCTCTTTCGATACATCTCCCTGTAGCGCGATACCATGCCCACCCAACCTGTTAATATCCTCGACCAGCGCATTGGCGCTTTCACTGTCGGAACAAAAATTAACCGCTACAGCATATTTCCTGGTGGCTGCCAATCGGCACACTGCGGCGCCAATTCCGCGGCTGCCACCGGTCACAATGACAACTGGTTTGGGTGTATCTACGCTCTGAGTATTCATTTAGAATTCATCCGGGATTCATTCTCATCTGCCAGAATATGCTGCCAGCTTATACCATTAGTCAATTATGAAAGCGAACCGACTTCTTTCCCCGATAATTTTTTCGTCAGTGCTTGCGGTAACGATGATTCACTTTGTGACGTCACTGCAGGCCAACGAGACCGCGGTGCCAGTTGAGGAGATTGAGGTCAACAGGCCAACCAGTTCCGATAAAGCTGATTCCCTGTGGGATCAGACTAAACATAAGACCGGTGAAGCGACAGATACCGCAGTTGAGTATACAAAAGTTCAAGGCTCTCGGGCGCTGGAAGCAACCAAACAAGGTCTTGCTGATGGTGCGGAAGTAGTGAGCACCCAGTCAAAAAAAGCCTGGGATGCAACCAAAGAAGCGACCGGCAACGCTGTGGACTATACCGCCGAAAAAGCCACTCAGGCAGGGCACGCGATCAGTGATGCATTCACTGTCGATTCTCCTGCCAATCCCCCGATCATCGACAAAAGTATCAATAACTCCCAAACCAATTGAGTTACCGTTTACAGGCAAAGAAAAAACTGCAGTTACCCTGCTCATTAGAGGCAACTACCGCAAGACGGTTAAATGCCGTGATCAATTCTCCATCCGCAAGTACAAAATCAGGGTTGAAATTTGCATGGTTCTGCAGATGGCGTTGATTAAAGGTTTTGTAAAAGAGATAACCGCCTGGCTTCAGTGCTTTCTCAATTACCGGAAACATCGCCCGGTTGAGATAGCGAACCACAGATATCAGGTCAAACGCGGATTCGGGGAGCGCAACCTGGTCAAAATCCATCACCACAGGCATCATCATCAACTGCAGTCTGTTGGCCTCCACCAGGCCGATTTTTAGCCCTTCTATGGCGCAGTCTGCGGCCACTACGTCGTATCCCAGTGACGCCAGGTAAAGTGCATTGGCACCCTTGCCACACGCGAGTTCCAGGGCGAGGCCGGTTGCCGGAAGATGGTGCTGCAACCGCTCAAGCTCGGGTTCTGCCGCCAGGCTGGTCTGTCGGTCGCCAGTTAAATATTTGCGATTCCATCGATTGATGTCTGTGTCCATCAGAATGCCATCAAACCCGATGTGTTGGAGTCGTTCTCAGGATTAAAATAATTGACCAAATGGTTGTACCTCTACCAGATCGCCGGTTGATGCCCCCTCGGAATCTGCCGCCAGGATGATAAAACAGTTGGCTACACTCATTGAATGCAGGATCCCGGAATCCTGACTGCCAGTGGACCTTACCACTGTTTCATTGCGCTCATTTGTGCTCAAAATACCTCTTTGGTATTCCACCCGCCCGGCGCGTCGTTTTAATGTGGAGATAAGGGGGACCATCATTCGAAGTGGCGCCGCTTCGGTTTCCCCGGCAAGACGTCGAATGGCCTGGCGGACAAATATCTGGAATGTCACCATGACTGATACCGGATTACCAGGCAAGCCAAAGAACAGGCTGCGGCCAATTTCACCAAATGCCAGCGGCCTGCCAGGTTTGATAGCCACTTTCCAGAAGCTGACGGTTCCCAATTCATCGAGAATTTGTTTGACATAGTCAGCATCCCCCACCGAAGCACCAGCCGATGTAATCACCAGGTCTGCACAATCAGCGGCGGCAACAAAAGCCTGCCTGATAGCCTCCGGATCATCCCCTACAACGCCAAGGTCAATCATTTCGACATTAGACTCAGTCAGCATGCCAAACAGAGTGTAGCGATTGGAGTCATATAACTCACCGATTTTCAGGGGCTCTCCCAGCGAGCGAAGCTCATCGCCATTAGAAAAGAATGCAACTCTGGGTTTTCGGTAAACGGGCA
>CAYOGN010000192.1:0-3693 GCA_964403545.1 uncultured Gammaproteobacteria bacterium | reverse complement strand
TGTCCTGGCCCTTCCAGGAACACTGTTTCGATAACTGATTTCCCACTGCCATTGCGATACCGGCTATGTTCCCAACCAGCACTTCCGACCTGTCCTCTGGATACTTTGTAAGCATGCTGCGTGTCAATATCGAAGCAATGTCCCCAGCTGTCGCGTAGTATTTTTGCAGACTGAATATCCACTGTAGCGTCATTTTCCGAGTGCACAATTTGAATGGGCACTGTGCGCGGCGATTCCCCCATTTCAGCCTGCATTGCCGACACACAAGCTGCAACTGGCCTGTGACGCGGAACTCTGTTGAATGCATGGCGCACGGATGCAGCTTTCTCAGAGTATGGAACTCCCGCAACTGCCGCACCAGAAGCTATCTTATCTGCATGAGCCACCATCATGGCCACGGCCATTGCGGCGCCAGACGATAAACCGGTAACGTGAATACGACGGTGATCGACGGCATAATGATCTTTAATTTCCTCGATAATTTGCCACAGATCTTCCACCTCGCCGGAGCCCGCGTGTATTTCCCGGTCGAACCACCAACCCCAGCAGTTTCTATTGCGCAATCCGCGATAGCTTGTGACATATGGATAGGCCACCAGAAATCCATGCCGGTCGGCCAATTGATTAAATCCGGATATATGCTCGATGTCCCGGTTGTCCTGCTGGCAACCATGTAAAACCACGACCAGTGGACGTGAACGTCGCACAAAGGTCCCACGCGGAACATGGACCAGATAATGTCGCGTTCTCGAACCTGGGTAGGTTCGGGCTTGAAAGGTATGGGTCTCGTCATCCGGCAATGACTCCAGACGGCGTTCACGCCAGCTGATCAGCGCCGCTCGAACACCGCTCCGAAATGGCAATTTTGCCAGGATATTTAACCGGGGCCATACAAAAAATTCGCGGATTTTGGCTAAGAAACTAGCCGGCATCATATTTATATTCATTTATATTTAATTGCCAATCCCATTTTGGCAGCTGGACACGCCATCCGCTGATAACAATTTAACTAGCTCCTGGTCTTCAACCCTTTTTAACGACAAGAATTGATGACCCTCTCATAAATCGATTTTCCAATCTAATAAAACGCCCACGAAAATTGATGCCGTAATTCATTGGCCAGGACGTTGTGCCATACATATAGCAGCAAAATTTCGGCATGGTGTCGGCTGATCGGGATTATTTTGAAAATTTCCTCGGTCGATCGATTTCGCGCTGAAACCTCATTCCGTAAAATCTATCTCCCCGATAGCAAAAGCTCAAACACTCCGCAATTTGCGAGACAAGACCATTTGTGCAGCAAATCTGATCGAAGTAATGGACTCAAGGTGCAGGATCGCACTAAGCTTGTATTTTCCATTTGAGATTCAGGCATTGCGTTGTTATCTGCGGCTACAGGAAACCCTGTTGGTTTGTTTCTTCAGTTTCGGTCTGTTGGGCAATCTGGCTGCAGCCGAGTCTTTAGCGGAAGGGGTTCTGCAGCTTGATGGAGAGATAATTGACAATGGCAAGACCGTTAAGCTTAGCTGGTCCAGGGCATCCGGATCGAATGTCGGACGTGTCAGTATTCAAAGACGGGTATTAGGTCAAACGGGTAAAGAGTCGTGGCAATCCATTGGATCGCTCAGAAGCTTCGCCAGGATCTATCTCGACACGGAATTTCAATCCGGTGTCGCTTATGAATACCAGGTTTCCCGTCCCAGCAAGGAGAAGACTGAAACAGGCTACTGGGCAACGGGACTGAATCTGCCCGTGCGGGAAAACCAGGGTGTGGCTCTGGTGGTCGTGGATGAAACCCTGGTCGACGACCTGGCGCCACGACTCGACCGCTTCATGCTGGATTTGATCGGCGATGGCTGGACGGTGGTGCCTCACAAGGTGCCGCGCGGCAGCAACAGGGATCCGGTCGCAAACCTCAAGGCCGCCCGAGAGCTGCGCGCATGGATCCAGAATCGCTATAACTCTGCCCACTACCTTCCACATGCCTTGATCCTGATTGGCCGAATTCCGGTGGTCAAAAGCGGGCAGACGGCACCTGACGGGCACCAGAAACGTCCGCTGGAATCCGATTTATTCTATGCCGAAATGAACGCGCTTTGGCAGGATAATGGTAAAGGGCTTCTGCTGCACGACACCATTCCGAGCGATCACATTGAAATGCAGGTCGGGCGCATCGACTTTTCCAATCTGGATGACACACTCGGTAACGAAGTCACTTTGTTGAATCGATATTTTGATAAGAACCATCACTGGCGACACGGGCGCCTGGGAGATCTGCGAGAAGCTTACGGGGATGGCGGCCATCTGGAAGTAGAAATCAATGCGCTGGGCAATATCGTGGGACCCGGCAATCGCGTGAAGGGCGGTCACCTTGACCTGGGCATGCAACAGCCATGGTTACTCGGAGTGGACTACGCAAAGAGCAAGTATAAACATTACACTTCAACATCTCCCATCAAGACTGTTTTCTCCATAAACTTCGGTAGTGGCAAGCCTGATTTTTCGCGCCACAACAACAGCCTGACCGCCATGCTGGCACAGGCATGGTATGGCCTGGTAACAGGATGGGGGAGCCGACCGGCATGGCAACTGCACCACATGGCTTTAGGCTATTCCATTGGTTACAGCCATTTGCGTACGGTCAATAACGGGGCTCTCTCCAGGGGTGGACCGGGAACTCTGGAATATACCCCAACCGGGCGATACGTCATGATAAATCCGATCTGGGTCAACCTGCTGGGTGATCCGACATTAGCTCCTTTCCCGTTGGAATCGGTCAAAAATTTGCGTGCCGAAAAGCTCGCAAATAGTGTTCAGCTTAACTGGGCAAAAGCGGATAGCAGTGCACTGATAAAATACCGCATCTATCGTGCAGCAAAGCGATCCGGACCTTATCAGGCCCTGAACCCGTTAGAGTTACTTAGCGGGCATCAATATGTCGACACACAACCGGTTTCCGGTGCCTGGTATATGGTTCGAGCTCATTCGCTGAAAGAGGTCTACGCCGGATCATTCTACACCTACGCTCAAGGGGCATTTGCGACCGTGGATAACCTGCCGCCCAGCGCCACGGACCAATCGCTTGCCACGCCGATGGGGCAGGCACTAAAAATACGTTTATCGGGCCTGGATCCCGATTCAGACAATCAGCTGACAACCGCGTTTGTTAAGGGTCCAGAAGGTGGACGCCTGGCCTTGTCTAACGGCAACTGGTCTTTTATCCCCGATGCTGGATTTTCCGGCCAGGTGACTATTCCCTTTACCGTTTTTGATGGCATCACATCCGCTGATGGTGTGATCGATATTGATGTTTTGAAACCATGATCTGGTCAGTAAGTTTCCGCGCCAGGGCATATCGATTTTCCGCGAATCTTTATTGATTTGAGCTATTCGTCCAGTGTAGAGCTACCAGTAATCACCCAAATACCGACTGGCATTTCTCGCCGGGAATCCCTGATTCGAAACGCAGCTGTAATACTACAAAAGCAGCAGCCAACCACTGATGCTAAACACCGACAACAGCGTCGATAGCAACACTGAACTCGCGGCGCTGTCCTGGCCGCGGTTGTACATGGCGGCGAACAGATAGGCGTTTATCCCAGGCGCAGCGGCGGCCATCAATACGATCACACGGGTGGTCGCGTCGGGCAGCTGTAATTGCCAGGCCAGTAACCAGACCAGCGCCGGCTGCAC
>CAYOGN010000191.1:0-27685 GCA_964403545.1 uncultured Gammaproteobacteria bacterium | reverse complement strand
AACCGAAACTGTTGAAGATTGTGGCGTTGGGCGTCTTTCTGGCCGTCTTTCAGCAGTGGTGTGGAATCAATGTGATTTTCAATTACGCCCAAGAGGTCTTTAAGGCCGCCGGGTACGGCGTCAACGACATCTTGTTCAATATCGTGATCACGGGCGTAAAATCGTATGTTCACTTTACGCCCACTTACGGTCGTAAAGGTATCTTGCATTACCGACAGTGGGCCGGCAACTATTGCAAACAGGTACGTGGGCTTGGGAAAGGGATCATTCCAGGTGACGGTGTAATGACGTCCAACTTTCTCTTTTGTGGTTGGGTTTCCATTGGACAACAGTACCGGAAACTGGTCGCTGTCAGCGTGAAGAATGACTTCAAAGGTAGCCAGATTGTCCGGTCGATCAATGGCGGGAGTGATACGTCTGAACCCCTCTGCTTCACACTGGGTACATAACATATTGCCGGAACGATAAAGGCCACTCAATTGTGTATTTCCTCCCGGATTAATCTGATTTTCGATTTCCAGATTGAAATTATCCGGCACACTGTGAATGGTTAAACTATGATCGTCTATCCGATATTCAGTTTTACAAAGTAACTTGCCGTCAATCCTGATGGCTGTTATTTCCATTTTCTCGCAATCGAGAATCAGTGCCTGTTGGCAATCATTCTGCCGTTCTACCTGATGAGAGGCAGCGATCCTGGTATTTTCCATACCAAGGTTAAAATCAAGTCTCGAATGATTTATCCGAAATGGATGGGGCTGGTAATCTTTAAGATAAACTATGTCAGGATTTGACTTCATTTCGAACAAATTTATACCGTGTCACTGACTGGTTGGAGAGTTATTATATCGATGAATATTCAGAGATTGGATCACAGGAATGGGTGTCACAAACCTGTCTGGTCCTGTTCAATAGACAGTTGCTGCAGGGCCAATAGGTTCTGCGCATTTTCGCTACCCGAATCTGAATTTGCTGAAGTAATTCCGTTCAATCCAGCAAGTCAATGTCAGCAAGGGTAAAGAGGTTAACGTTCCAGGTACTGCAATTTATCCTTAACGTCGACCCAGTCGTCAGCATCCTCGGGGGCGGGTTTCATTTCGGTGATTACCGGCCATTTCTGACTGAGTTCTGTATTTAATGCGAGAAAATGCATCTGGTCTTCGGGGAGTTCATCTTCTGCAAAAATTGCGTCTACTGGACATTCGGGCTCGCAAAGACTGCAGTCGATACATTCTTCGGGGTCAATAACCAAATAATTTGGCCCTTCATGGAAACAGTCAACCGGACATACTTCCACACAATCTGTGTATTTGCATTTAATACAGGACTCGACAACAATGTAGGTCATTACGCAATTTATTGAGCTGGGAGGTTGGACAAAGCTAGCTTGGAAATCGCCGTCTATTGTACTACTTTCGGTTCATTTTCCCCAACATCTTATGTAAATCAAAAAGTACCTCGAGTGCCTGACGGGGAGAGATCTCATCGGGGGATAATCCCTTTAATCGTGCCAGTACCGCCTGTTCCTCCGGTCGGTTTTCGGCAAACAGGCTGGACTGAGCGTTTGCAGAAGCATCATTGGCATCCCGAAGCTGAACGTATTCTCCTTCCAGACTCGATAGTTTCAGACGGGATTCCTCAATAACCGATTCAGGAATCCCGGCCAGGCGAGCAACCTGAAGGCCATAACTCTGACTGGCCGGGCCATTCCTGACACTATATAAAAAAACGATTTTTTCACCATGCTCGACCGCATCCAGATGAACATTAGCCACCCCTTTCAATTGTTCTGCAAGGCTTGTGAGCTCAAAATAATGAGTTGAGAACAGAGCAAAGGCACCAATTCTGTTGGCTAGATCCCCGGCGCATGCCCAGGCCAGAGACAGTCCATCAAAGGTGCTGGTGCCGCGACCTATTTCATCCACCAGAATCAAGCTGTTTTCGGTAGCATTTCTGAGAATATGCGCCATTTCCGTCATTTCCACCATAAATGTTGATCTTCCACCGGCAAGATCATCTGCAGCGCCAATTCGGGTATAAATTCGATCAAGTGGACCGATGGTGGCTGCCGCAGCAGGGATAAAACTACCACTGTGAGCGAGAAGCACAATGATCGCTACCTGTCTCATATAAGTGCTTTTTCCACCCATATTTGGCCCCGTAATCAACTGCATACGATGAGAAATATTGAGTTTCGTGCTATTGGCGATAAAGCCTCCGTCGAGGTTTTTTTCGACCACGGGATGACGACCATCGTGAATCTCCAAAACAGAGTTTTCGCTAAAATCGGGTTGATTCCAGTTCAGGGTTACCGCGCGCTCGGCAAAGTTTTGCAGAATATCGAGCTCCGATAAACAGTTTGCGCACTGCATCAGTGCAGTGACATTTTTTTCCAGGTTTTCGAGTAATTGCTCATAAAGCCATTTCTCCCGACTCAATGCCTTCCCTTTGGCGCTTAACATTTTTTCTTCAAAATCCTTTAATTCTTCCGTAATAAATCGTTCCGCGTTTTTTACGGTTTGGCGTCGAATATAGTTTTCAGGTGCATGTGCCGACCGGGATCGTGGCAATTCAATAAAATATCCATGGACCCGGTTATATTTGACTCGCAGGGTGGCAATACCTGTTTGTTCCTTTTCACGCATTTCCAGCTCGAGCAGATACTCACTGGAATCACGTTGTAAGTGACGTAACTCCTTGAGTTCCTGATCAAAATCATCTCTTAGTACTCCACCATCTCGAATGGTGACGGGAGGTTCGTCCTTTATGGCCAATTGCAACAATTGATGAATTTCTGGCTGCGGGCTCAATCCCGCGCGCAGACCTTCAATTAACGAGGAAGAAGTGTGCTCCAATTGAGCATAGAGATCCGGCAGGATGGAAAGTCCAGTGCGTAGCCGCAACAAATCTCCCGGCCTTGCGGTTTTCATTGCTATTCTGGCGGCAATTCGCTCCATGTCTCCGGCAGGTTTCAGCATTGAAGCGGTATCCATATAGCGGTGATCAGCAATCAGCCACTGGACGGCATCATGCCGTGAACGGAGTAGTTCATGATTTCGCCCAGGGCTACTTATCCATCGCCGCAACATGCGCGCACCCATGGGAGAAGCACAATGGTCAACAAGGTTGAGTAACGAATGCTGTGGATTGCCATCCTGGCTACGTTCAATCTCCAGGTTTACCCAGGTTACCTGATCGACGATCAATGTATCATTTTCCCGGATAAATTCAATTCCTGTCAGATGTGGCGTTTTGTCACCATGCAAATCACGAATATACTGTACCAATGCCCCCGCAGCCCGGGTTGCAACCGGAAACTGCTGACACTCGAATGCGGACAGATCATGGGTAGAAAATTGTTCGCACAGGTTTTTTTCAGCCCGCTCAGGTTCAAAATACCAATCGGGGATTGTTGATTTAATATTCCTGTCTAATAATTCTGCCTGGTGCTCACCAACGATAACCTCGGCAGCGCCCATCCGTTTTAGTTCATTGTCCAGGCCGCCAGCATCTTTCAGTTCATAGCCGGTAAACCTTCCACTGGAAATCTCGAGTGCTGCAATTCCGACTATTCCTTCATAAACCAGTAACGCAGCAGTAATATTCTGTTGCCGTTCCGACAGCAGATTCTCTTCAATGAGGGTGCCCGGTGTAATTACCCGGACGACTTTTCGATCCACCGGGCCCTTAGAGGTCGCGGGATCACCAATTTGCTCACAAATTGCCACGGCAAGATTGGATTGCACCAGCTTGGCCAGGTACTGATCAACACTGTGATATGGCACCCCGGCCATAGGGATTGGTGCGCCGGCCGATTGCCCTCGTGCCGTCAGGGTAATACCGAGCAACTTTGAAGCTTTTACCGCATCGTCGTAGAACAGTTCATAAAAATCCCCCATTCGGTACAGCACCAATGTATCCGGATAGTCTGCCTTGATCGCCAGGTATTGACGCATCATCGGTGTGTGCCCCACCGGCTTGTTCACACGTCTGAAATTGAACGACTTTTGACTAATGCCAACAATTCATTAAACATGCGCTGGTTAGCCGCAACAATATTTCCATTATCGAGAAATTCCTGGTTTCCATCAAAGTCTGCCACTAGTCCCCCGGCCTCTCTGACCAGCAAACTTCCGGCGGCAGTATCCCATGCCTTGAGGCCAGCTTCCCAGTACCCATCCACGCGACCGCAGGCAACATAAGCCAGATCCAATGCGGCCGAACCGTTAATCTTTACATCACTTACCTTGGGTAACACCGCACGAAGGATTTTCATCGTAGAATCCAGCTTGTTCATTTCTCTCAAAGGAAACCCCGATGCGACCAACGCCTCATCAAGAGAAGCCTTTCCACTGACCCTGATGCGCCGGTTTTCCAGCTGCGCCCCCTGGCCCCTTGTTGCGGTGAACAGTTCATCCCTCAGAGGATCGAAGATTATTGCGTGTTCCATGATGCCTTTACGTCTTACCCCGAGAGATATACTGAAGTGTGGATGACCGTGAAGAAAATTGGTTGTGCCATCCAGGGGATCGATGATCCATTCAAATTCATCTTCCCCGGCATCTGGTGAGGAAAACTTATCCCCACTTTCTTCCGCCAGAATCCGGTGATTCGGAAACAAATAGTGAATGGTATCGACAATGTCTTCTTCCGCAGAGCGATCAATCTCACTGACAAAATCCCGCCTTCCTTTTTTTTCCACCGACAGTTGCTCCAGTCGGTCCAGATAGCGCAGCATCAATTTGCCGGCGCGACGGGCAGCTTTAATGCCAACATTAACAATGGGGTCCATTAACTACTCCAATAAAAAAATGAATTGTGCCAACGACCTGTAATTCTGCATGGTATTTTTCCATTCCCTGATGCAAAATCCTGCCGATGAAAGAACTGGAGTATATCCGAGTCGTCCTGATTCAACCTACCCATCCTGGCAATATTGGCGCTACCGCCAGAGCCATGGCAAATATGGGTGTTTCAGACCTTGTTTTGGTAGATCCCGCTGATTTTCCGAGCCCGGTCGCCAACGCCAGGGCCGCCGGTGCCGACAAGATTCTGGAGACTGCAAGAGTCGTCTGCGACCTTGATCACGCGATATCTGATTGCTCACTGGTGATCGGTTCCACCGCCAGGCAACGCTCCATACGTTGGCCGGAGCAATCACCGTCTGCGGCAATGGCAGAAGTTTTGAATCACCACCAGTCAGCAGTTGCAATCCTGTTTGGCCGCGAAAGCAGTGGGCTGACCAATCAGGAACTGGAACGATGCCATTCCCTGATACGTATTCCGGTAGAGGATTCCTTTTCATCGCTGAATCTGGCTTCTGCGGTGACCGTTATTCTCTATGAACTGCGAAAGCAAATACTTTGCACCACCCCGGCAATGAAGTCCACACGGGACAAGCTGGCCAGCGCTGACGAAATGCGCCATTTTTACGCCCACTTGCAGCAACTCGTCGAGAAAACTGAATTCAATGATGGCCGCTCCGCCAAACTCCATCGCAAGATGTCCAGAATGTTCAATCGAATAAAGATGTATGAGCAAGAAGTCCGGATGATGAGAGGGCTGTTTAAATCCGTCGAAGGTAAAATAGATGGCAACAATTAAACCAGGGTTTGGAAAGCTAAAGGGTCTAATGACCCGATAACGATTTAGTTGCCAGGATATCTGCGAATTTAAATATTATTGACATATACTTCGATTTCACTTTGGAGAACGACAATGACAACTACGATCACTAATGCTCCAGTAATTTTGATTACCGGCGCTTCTGGCGGCATTGGCCAGGCCGCTGCAATTGAATGTGCCGAGCATGGTGCCCGTATTGCCGTTCACTATTGTCAGAATCAACTGCGGGCCGAGCAAACCCTTGGTAAATTGTCTGGCCACGGACATGCGCTATTTAGCGCTGATTTAACTGACCCTGAAGCGGTGAACGGGCTGGTGAATGAAGTATGCCGGGAGATGGGCGATCTCGATGTGCTGGTAAACAATGCCGGTATATCAGAGCGGCACGAATTTACTGATCTTGATTACCGTAGCTGGCAATCCGCCTGGAAAAGAGTCGTTGATACGAACCTGACCGGACCCGCCAACCTTTCATTTTGTGCCGCCAGGGTAATGATTGAGAACGGTGGCGGTCGTATCGTCAATGTCTCCTCTCGGGGCGCTTTTCGTGGCGAGCCTTTGATGCCATGGTATGGAGCATCCAAGGCGGGATTGAATGCGATGGGTCAGTCCCTTGCCCAGGCATTGATAAAAAATGATGTTTATGTGTATACCGTAGCCCCTGGTTTCGTTGAAACCGAGATGGCAGCGAGCGTGCTGGCAACGCCGGAGGGTGATCAGATCAGGGCGCAAAGTCCCGCAGGGCGGGTTGCCCGGCCCCAGGAAATCGGAAAAACCATTCGATTTCTGGCCCTGGAAGCGCCTGAATTTATGACCGGGAGCATTATCGACGTGAATGGTGCATCGTATTTGCGTTCGTAAAAAACCTCGTTCTTTACCCAAAAAATTTCCCCGGGGATTAATCCGTAGTAGTCGCTGTAGCAGAAGTCTTCCAGAGTAAATAATGCAGGACGAAAGAAATCAAGAAAAACTGATATGAGCCCATCTGATCGTCGTAGCGAACAACAACGTGGCTATATAATTCCCATCGGCGGGGCCGAAGAGAAGCTGCATAATTCCGAGATACTCGGCCGCTTTATCGATATTTGCGGTGGAAAAAAAGCGCGAATTGCAATCATACCTACCGCATCAGAACTGGAAGACACGGGGCGAAATTATGAAAAACTGTTTCGCAGTATCGGGATTCAGCATGCCCGTGTTTTACCGATAATTACCCGTGAAGACTGTCAATCCGATCAATATCTGGAGTATATCGCTGCCGCCGATGGCATATTTATGACTGGTGGCAATCAATTACGACTATCAACAACCCTTGGTGGAACTCCGGTGGCGCAATTAATCCGGCGCCGAAATGTTGAGGGTATGCACGTAGCCGGGACCTCTGCCGGCGCTGCCTTTATGCCCGAACATATGATTGCTGGCGGTTATGAAGGCTGCACACCGAGTCCTGATATGGTAACCATGGCACCCGGTCTGGGCCTGACGAACAGTTTTATCATAGACCAGCATTTTCGCCAGCGCGACCGCATCGGTCGACTGCTTACCGCACTTGCCTACAATCCCTTTGCAGTGGGTATTGGTCTTGATGAGGATACGGCCGCTTTTATCCGCCCCGGAGATGATCTTGAAGTGGTTGGTAGCGGTGGCATTACCGTCATCGACCCCACTGAGCTCGCTTACTCGTCAATGGACCGGGCCAAACGGGGTGATCCGGTAAGCCTGATCGGTATAAAATTGCATATATTGATTTCCGGTGGTCGTTTCGAAATCGCCACCAGAGAAGCATTTGCGGAATAATCCATACCGCACAATATAAATACAGTAATTACAGAGCCTTGGTAACAGTGGAGTCTTACAGATGAAGATCGTCAGCACCAATATCTATGTTGGACCCAATATCTATGCGCACTTCCCGGTCATTCGACACGTGCTGGATCTGGATGTGCTCGAAGAGTGGCCAACACGGCGTCTGGGCGATGTATTTATTGACCAGTTACTCGACCATTTGCCCGGGTTGCACGAACACGGTTGCTCCTACCGGGAACCTGGTGGTTTCGTGCGGCGTATGCGAGAAGATGAAGGAACCTGGTTAGGCCATGTGATGGAGCACGTTGCAATTGAGCTGCAAAATGTGGCCGGGTCACCCGTGACCTATGGACGAACACGGTCTATTGATGGACAGCCGGGTTTTTACAATATGGTATTTCAGTATCTTGATAGTGAAGTCGGTCGTGAAGCCAGTCAGCTGGCATTGTCTTTATTGCACCGGTTGTTACCCCTCGAAATCAGGCCCAAGGAGGCCCCTGGCGAAGACTGGGAGTTCGCTGAAACCCGGGATAATTTTATTCGCTTTGCCCAGCGCCGAGCCTTTGGTCCAAGCACTGCATCGCTGATTCGGGCAGCCGAGGAGCGTGATGTTCCATGGATCAGGCTGAATCGACAAAGTCTGGTCCAGTTTGGACATGGAAGATTTCAGCAAAGAATTCAGGCAACTACCACTAGCCGCACCAGTAATATTGCGGTTGAACTGGCTTCAGATAAAGAGGAAACCAACTCTATCCTGCGGGATCTGGGCCTGCCGGTTCCCAAACAACGAATGGTACGTTCGTCAAGCGATGCCAAGCGAGCGGCCGAACGGATTGGTTATCCGGTAGTAATCAAGCCATTATCGGGTAACCATGGGCGCGGGGTATCAATTAATCTTAAAAATGCCGACGAAGTGGAGATTGCATACGAGAAATCGAGCGAGCATGGTCGTACTGCGGTGGTGGAGAGTTATATTGAAGGCTATGACCACAGGCTTTTAGTCGTAAATGGGGAATTAGTGGCCGCTGCCAAACGAATGCCCGGCCATATACTGGGTGATGGCAAGCGCAGCATTGAACAACTGGTAGACATTGTCAATGAGGATCCGAGACGGGGAGTTGGCCACGAAAAAGTCCTGACCCGGCTGGAGTTTGATCCCCAGGCTGCGCTTTTACTTGCAGGCTACGGTTATGACCGTACGACCGTACCGGCCACTGGAGAGGTTGTATTCCTTCGCTCCACGGCAAATCTTTCAACCGGTGGAACAGCTATCGACGTCACCGATACCATACACCCTGACAATCGTGAAATGGCGGTCCGTACGATCAATGCCATTGGACTCGATATCGGTGGAGTCGATTTTTTAACCAAAGATATTACCGAATCGTACCGTGAAGCAGGTGGTGGTATTTGTGAGGTTAATGCCGGCCCCGGATTTCGCATGCATGTGGCGCCAAGTGAAGGTACGCCACGGGATGTCGCCGGACCTGTTCTTGACATGCTGTTTCCAGAAGGCTCGCCCAGCCGTATTCCGATCGCCGCAATCACCGGCACCAACGGTAAAACCACAACCTCACGGATGCTTGCGCATATCCTTAAAATACGCGGATACTCGGTGGGATTGACCTCAACCGATGGCGTTTACATCGACGGCCAGCTTAGCGTCCCCGGCGATATGACCGGGCCAGTATCAGCGAAAATGATTTTACGTGATCCGTCTGTAGATGCGGCGGTGATGGAAACGGCAAGAGGCGGCATGTTGCGCAGCGGACTGGGTTTCCAGAAATGTAATGTGGCTGCCTGCCTTAATATTTCGGCGGACCATCTTGGTCTAAAGGGTATTGATACGCTGGAGCAATTGGCCGAGATCAAGCGAGTCCCCATTGAAATCGCGCTGGATGCCGCAGTGTTAAACGCTGACGATGTCCATTGTCTGCAAATGGCTGACTATACCGAAGCGCGGAGACTATGTTATGTGACCATGAACCCGGCTCATCCGCTGGTGAAACAGCATATTCGTGCCGGTGGGCAGGCTTTTGTTCTGGAGCAGGGCATGAATGGCCATATGATTGCCATCTACGACAATGAAAGTCATATCCCGTTGCTGTGGACGCACCTGATTCCGGCCACTATCGAAGGGCGGGCTATGCACAATGTACAAAATGCCATGTTTGCAGCAGCGCTGGCTTACAACATGGACATCGGTCTCGAAGATATTCGTCATGGATTGCGTACATTTGATGCCACGTTTTTTCAAACCCCCGGCCGCATGAACATTTATAACGAGCACCCATTCAAGGTAATTCTCGATTATGCGCATAATCCGGCAGCCGTCCGTGCGATGTGTAACCTGGTTGATCGATTTGATCCGGAGGGCAAACGAATCGTGATTTTGTCTGCACCTGGTGATCGTCGTGATCAGGACATACGTGAAATTGCGGAAATCGCTGCCACCCACTTCGATTATTTTATCTGCCGCTGTGACGATAATCGACGTGGACGTGGTCACGACGAAGTAGCCGTAATGCTGAAAAACAAATTGCTCGAAACCGGAATTTCTGCTGATCAGATTAGCGTCATACCAGACGAGCAGGAAGCCACCACTAAAGCATTGGAAATGGCGGAAACAGGTGATCTTGTACTGGTCCTCGCCGACGGGATAAAACGAACCTGGAAACAGATCATCTATTTTAATGCCAGCGCCAGAGCAGAAGAATCCTCAAATAAACAAACCATCTCCATAGAAATGCCCGAGACCAGCGATTTCAGCTTTGATGAGGAGCTTGAGATCATTAGCGATGAACGAGGGGTACGTATCGCCCGGGAAGCGGGAGACTGAAATTACGTTGATAGAGCACTGGTATGGAGTGCCTCGGCGCCCGTAGACTGACAGGTCCAAACCTGCTGTGGAATAAACCCGGCACGGTACTGGATGTGCGGTGTTCTGCTTCCACAGCGGCTTCTCTGCTGCCGGTATGGCAATCTGCTGTTCATAAAATGCTGAAAAGCGTAGGCTGGAGCAATGAATCCACCACTCATTGTCTGTTGTCGGGAGGCATCAGCCTGGCCATGTCGGCACCCATTGATGCGCTGTATGCGGCGTCAGCCATTAATGACTGGGCCTGGGCGTGTTGTGAGGCTGCGTTTGACGACAAAAAAGTGCCTGACTTCGGGCACCACTTGTTGGACATCAGGAACGCAATAGACGCCGAACTGAATCCCCGGTTACTGGTTCTTGAACAGGCGGCCCGGGCGTACAATGTCTCATTTCTATGGGATGATGATGAGGTATCACTTGGACTTGGAACCGGCGCACAAACCTGGCCATTTCGAGAACTTCCACCTCCAGAGTCACTGGACTGGAATCGATACCACGATATTCCAGTCGCCATTGTTACCGGCACCAATGGCAAGACGACCACGGTCAGGCTGGCGCAACATATCATGCGCGGTACCGGACGCAATGTCGGGTTCAGTTCCACCGGGGCAATTGCGGTAAATGATCGTATTATCGATCGGGGTGACTGGTCGGGGCCGGGTGGTGCGAGACAGGTTCTGCGTCAAACGGACGTTGAAGTTGCAATTCTTGAAACTGCCAGAGGCGGACTGCTGAGACGCGGGCTTGGAGTCAACAGTGCCAACGTTGCAGTAATAACCAATGTTACCGAAGATCATCTGGGAGATTTCGGTTCCGCGAGTCTCGACGAACTGCTGAATATCAAATGGATCGTTAGTAGGGCGGTGGAGAACCGGGGTACTCTGGTATTGAACGCAGATGATCAACTGCTGATCGATAAATCGAGAACATACGCTGGTAATATCGTCTGGTTCAGTCTGCACGATGACAACCCGTTAACGAAACAACATTGTAAAAATGGCGGGGTCGCGTACCTGCTGGCCGGAGATGAACTGACGCGGTTCAACGGTGATACTCGTGAAATGATCTGTCCGGATTACCGGATCCCTATTACGATGGATGGCGCAGCAAGACACAATGTTGCCAATGCACTGGCTGCAGCAGCGCTGGCCGAGCATCTCGGTGCATCACTGGACGAAATTCGAGATGGCTTGTTGACCATGTCCCAGGAAGAAAATCCGGGTCGTTCAAATAGTTACTCAATTAATGGCATCAATGTGTTGATCGATTTTGCACATAATCCGGCGGCAATGGAAGCACTGTTTGACATGGTGCCGGCTTTACCCGGCAAACGCCGCTTGCTTGCCTTTGGACAGGCAGGTGACCGACCAGACGATCTGATCCGACAACTTGCCCGAAGTGCCTGGGCAATTGGGCTTGATGCAGTAATCGTCTCCGAACTGGCAACCTATCACCGGGGAAGAGCGCACGGAGAAGTTTACGCCATTATCAGGGACGAACTGATCAGGTGTGGTGCCGAAGATGGGCAGATCAGCCATTTTAATGAGGAGATGGAAAGCCTCCAGAGTGCGCTGGACTGGGCGCAACCCGGTGACCTGATTATTATGCTTGCATTGGGTGATAGTGCGGCGATTCAGCAGAATCTACAATTGCTGCAGGACAATCCGAAATCCGATCTATCTCGATTACTTTGAATTTATGGTTTCCTGCCATCACTGAGTTTGGACAGGGTACATAACAAATACGATTATAAGCGAATTGAAATTACGGTACAGGTAACGCAAAATCACTACCTGTGAAAAATCAAACTGAAATCAAGGTGCCAACGCCAATGGATCTGGATCGATCCCTAATAAATTCTTATCAGGCGGATGGTGCGGTACTGATCAAGGGTTTGTTTTGTGACTGGGTGGATGTCATCAGGGCCGGTATCGAACGGAATATGGCAGAGCCGGGGCCCTATGCCTCGGAAAATCTGCAACAAGGAGAAGCGGGGCGCTTTTTTGATGATTACTGCAACTGGGCGCGAATCCCGGAATTTGCCGATGTGGTGTGCAACTCTGCTGCCGGATCTGTCGCCGCTGATCTGATGCAGTCCAGTAACGTGCAGATATTCCACGACCATGTTTTAGTAAAAGAACCGGGCACCACCAAAGCCACTCCCTGGCACCAGGATTCACCCTACTATTTTGTCGACGGTAATCAGAATGTCAGTTTCTGGTGTCCTGTTGACCCAGTTAAAGATGCCACCTTACGCTGTGTCGCAGGATCGCACCTATGGAAGAAGCCCGTTTTACCGACACGATGGTTGTCTGCATCCGATTTCTATCCGGACCAAGAGGTCTATATGCCGGTGCCCGATCCCGATCGAGAAGAACTGCGAGTTCTGGAGTGGGAAATGGAACCTGGAGACGCTGTTGCCTTTCACTATAAAACGCTACACGGTGCGCGGGGAAATCATTCGGAGATACGGCGACGGGCATTTTCTTTACGTCTTGTGGGAGACGACGCACGTTATATCACAAGGCCGGGTAAAACATCTCCACCATTCCCCGGGCATAATATGCATGAAGGTGAAAAGTTGAGAGAAGACTGGTTTCCAACTATTTATTCCCGTTGAGCAAAGAGGGTGAGAATTAAACTTTCATCGGGGGTGACTTTTAATAGCGCTGAACCACACGAAAACGATTCTTTACCTAAATCTCGTTTCCCAGTGCCTCTCGGGTAAGATTCGACAGAGCGAGTTTTTGTTGCCCAGCCGGGTCAAAATTTTCGGAACTCAGCCATTTATTGAAGGCTTGACGGAGCTTTGGCCATTCGCCATCGATAACAGAGTACCAGGCGGTATCCCGGTTTCGATGCTTGTACATTGTGGCCTGGCGAAAAACACCTTCGAAAGTAAATCCAAGTCTTGTCGCGGCATGACAAGATTTTGCATTTAGACGGTCGCATTTCCATTCATATCGGCGATATCCAAGTGCAAAGGCATTTTGCATCATCAGGAACATCGCCTCGGTGGCGGATACAGTATTTTGTAGCGCTGGAGAAAAATTTATGTGACCGACTTCAATAGAGCCAATGCCCGGATCGATACGAAGATAACTGGCAACGCCCTTTGCCTGTTCACTCTTGTGATCGACGATGGCATAAAAAAATGGATCATTGCGGTCACAAACCTGATCCATCCATCGCAGGTACTCTTGTTCGCTATCGAATGGTCCATAGGGCAAATAGGTCCATATTCGCTGGTCGCTATCTTGTTGATTAGCGTGATACAGGTCACTGCCGTGACGCTTTGTGTCTAATGGCTCGAGTCGGCAATATCGGCCCATAAGGGCATTTCGTCCCGGATTCGTCGCAGGTTGCCAGTGGGGAACCGAAAAGCCCACGGGAAGATCCAGGTTGTTGGTTTGTTCGACATCAGGCATATGGCAACGGGTAATAAAAATTTGTAATTGTGAATAACAAATGGTTTTCGGGTGCCTGTATCTGACTTTCGAGTGACATTAATTTCTGATTTTTGCCCGGTGAAATAGTAGTCGTGCAATAATACAATCACAACTACTAATATAAAACAGGATAAATCAGTATGCACCGACGTCGCAAGGCAAAAATCGTAGCAACTCTTGGCCCCGCCAGCTCCAGTCGCGAAATTATAAGGCAATTATTTGATTCCGGCGTAGATGTTTTTCGACTCAATTTTAGCCACGGTAGTCATGTCGATCATCAGGAGCGGCACCGAATAATCCGAAGTATTGAGGCTGAAACAGGCAGGCCCATCGGTATCCTGCTGGATATACAGGGCCCCAAGCTCAGGTTGGGAGAGTTTAGTGAAAAATCAGTTTCCCTGACCGAAGGCAGTCGGTTCAGGCTGGATATGAGTTCTGAACCCGGAAATCACCATAGAGCACAACTTCCCCATCCTGAAATTTTTGCGGTGTTAAAACCCGGTGCGGATCTGATGATTAACGATGGTCGGGTCAAGCTCAGGGTGCTCGAATGTGATTCAGAGCATGCTGTTACAGAAGTACTGGTAAGAGGAGAAGTGAGTAGCCACAAAGGGGTCAATGTACCGGGTGTGATTCTGCCAATTTCGGTAATTACCGAGAAGGATAGAATGGATCTTGCTTACGGACTCTCCCTGGGAATCGATTGGGTTGCCCAGTCCTTCGTTCAACATGCTGATGATGTCAGGGAGTTACGCCAGTTGGTTGGCGATCAGGCTGCAATCCTGGTAAAGCTCGAAAAACCTTCCGCTATAGATAATCTCAATGAAATACTGGCGTTATGCGATGGCGCTATGGTTGCGCGTGGTGATTTAGGGGTAGAACTACCGCCGGAACAGGTGCCGGTTGTGCAAAAGGAGATCATCAGAAGGTGCCGTAAAGAAGGAAAACCGGTGGTTATCGCAACCCATATGCTGGATTCCATGGTCCACGCGCCGGTACCGACCAGGGCCGAGGCTTCAGACGTTGCAACCGCAATATATGATGGTGCCGATGCTGTGATGCTGTCAGCTGAATCTGCAGCCGGAGACTATCCGGTAGCGTCAGTTCAGATGATGGATAGTATTATTCACGCGGTAGAACAGGACCCGCTCTATAGCAAAATTCTGGATGCCCAGCGACCGCAACCGGATAGCACAACAGCAGATGCAATTTGCAATGCCCTGCAAACCGTGACCGGGATACTGTCTTCCACAGCTACTGTTACCTATACCACATCCGGTAGCACCAGCTTGCGCGCGGCAAGAGAGCGCCCCTCGGCACCGATCCTCAGTATCACTCCGGAAATCGGGACAGCGCGGTTTTTGAGTATTGCATGGGGGGTGCACGCGGTGGTGCTGGATGTAGCGAATGCCGAGGCAGATCTGCTCACCGTAATTGAGGCGGCAAAGAATATTGCCGTTAGCGAAAATTTTGCAGATACCGGTGAGGCGATCATTATCGCTGCCGGAATTCCGTTCGGTATATCGGGTACTACCAATACACTCCATGTCGCAACCATCGAATAACCATTGCGAATTTACAGACTCTCTCCAGTCAACCAGAATTTACCAGTTTTCCACTAATCAGTTCTATATAGAGAAATAATCCCGGGTGATGAAATGAAAGCAATTGTTCTTACTGAATTTGGTGGCCCTGAAGTGATGACTTACAGTGATGTCGATATCCCCCATCCGTCAGCAGGGCAGGTTTTAATCAAAGTATCTGCAACCTCGGTTAATAGGCCGGATATTATGCAGCGTCAGGGTAATTACCATCCACCCAGCGGAGATTCAGAGATTCTGGGTCTCGAAGTGGCGGGCACTATAGAAAAAATCGGGAAAAATGTTCACCAATGGCAACCTGGAGACCGGGTGATGGCGCTCATCGGTGGCGGTGGATACGCGGAATACGCGGTTGCCTACGCTGACCACCTGATATCAATTCCGCAGCTGATGACTTTTGAACAAGCTGCCTGTATTTGCGAAACATACCTTACCGCCTATCTCAATCTTTTTATGCTGGCTGGCCTGGAAAATAGCAATACCGTGCTATTGCATGGTGGCGGTGGCGGAGTGAATACAGCCGCAATACATTTGTCCCGGGTGTTGGTGCCCGATACCTGCGTTATCGTGACTGCGTCAACCGGAAAACTGGAAAGAGTAAAAAATCTTGGGGCCAATCATGTGATCGATTATCGTCAACAGTCCTTCGTTGAAGAAATCAAAAAAATTACAAAAGGCCGTGGTGTAGACGTCATTCTGGATCACATTGGGGCAAATTATTTTGCCGATAATATGCGGTCGCTGGCGGTGTCAGGGCGGTTGGTTGTAATAGGTGTAATGGGGGGTATAAAGTCTGAACTCAATCTTGCATTAATGATGGTTAAACGACAACAGATTATTGGTTCTGTTCTGCGATCAAGATCAGTGGAAGAGAAAGCGAGTATTATTAAACGGTTTGATCAGCAGGTAATGGAACATTTTAAGAACAAGTCCATCGTGCCTCTGGTATCAGATACTTTTCCTTTGGCAGAAGCAGCGGATGCCCATAGAGCGATGGAGAAAAGTCTTCATTTTGGCAAGATTGTATTAAAGGTATAATTTAGGTAGATTCAATATATCTTTGTATTATTGGGTTATTAGCAAACTTCACTCTACATTTGAGGTCTCCGCATTCCCTGAACGCGATATGGACGTTCGTCTCGATAGAAAATATTTATGGGTAGATAATTTCTCTGATAGGGCTTTACAACAGCAGATTGGCGCAGTATTCTTACCCTTGGTATTTGGTATACCAAATACCACTAGATTAAAAAACCTACTCCAAGAGAGCATATATACCAATGACTAAAGTACTAAACACGATGAAAAAAGCAGCCATTCCGGTTGCCATTACAATGGCGACCGCGCTGGGGATTTCTGCCCCGGCAATGGCAGAATGGTCACCCAAAAAACCCGTGGAATTAATTATCATGGCGGGGGCTGGTGGTGGTGCTGACCAGATCGCCAGGCTGTTGCAGGGATTGATTGAAAAGAAAGGCCTGTCACCACGTCCTGTGATTCCAATAAACAAGGCCGGTGGGTCGGGTGCTGAAGCTTTGCGTTATATCCAGGACAAGGCAGGAGATGATCACACCATACTGGTCACGCTGAACAGCTTTTACACCACCCCGGTGATCCAGAAAGGCATTGGTGTCGATGTCACCAAGTTTACCCCGATAGGCCGTATGGCGGTGGATAACTTCCTGCTTTGGGTACATTCTGACATGGCTGATATCACCGACCTCGACAGTTATGTCGCGGCGGTTAAGGCGGCTGGAAATACGTGGAAAGTAGGTGGCACTGGCTCAGGTCAGGAGGACTCCATTCTCACCGCTATGATGGAAAAAGAATTTGGCTATGACGTAACCTATATCCCATTCCCCGGTGGCGGCACGGTAGCCAAGAATCTGGTCGGCAAGCACATTGATTCTACGGTTAATAACCCTGCCGAACAGAACGAATTCTACCGCGCCGGGAATACCAAGCCATTGGTGCAATTTACCGCTGAGAGACTCCCGGCCTATCCGGATATTCCCACTGCCCACGAGGCAGGAGTTGATATGGAATATTATATGCAACGGTCTATCAATGGACCTCCCGGAATGTCAGCGGAAGCGCAGGAATGGTATATCAACCTGTTCAAGCAACTGTTTGATTCTGAAGAATGGCAAACCTTCTGTACCGAAGATGGCCTCGCCTGCGATACCTGGCTGGCTGGCGATGATCTGGGTGCCTACCACATTGACCAGATTGAGTTACATAAAAACCTGATCGAATCTGTCGGCGCGGCAGCGATTACCGGCGAATAAACTCGCCTTTGGAAGGCGTATGGAAGGTGGTCATTGACACCCCATACGCCATCCAGTTAATTCCTGCTTTACATCACCTGATTTTCTTCCAGTACCAGTCCTCAGGTTACTTGAGGGATGGGACAGTAGTGTAAATTTTTTAGGGAAATATATCGAAATGACCGTCAGAACTGCAGAACTAATGATGGCAATACTGTTGGCAGTTTGCTCTGTGTTGCTAATGATCAAGAGTGCGGAATTGCGGATTGACTGGATTCCGGAACGTGGGCCGGGCTCCGGCGCCTGGCCATTCTGGTTATCGGCGGGTATGTTGCTGGCTTCATTTACCACGGTTTACCGGTGGTTTCGGAAAATTACCCCGGAGTCGCAGAACCTGGAACCATTTATGACCCGTGAAACCCTGACGGTGGTGGGGATATCAGCAGGTTCCATACTGTTTTTGCTGGTTGCAACCCACCTGGTGGGTCTCTATATCGCGCTGGTTTTCTTTTTATTGTTCTATTTGAAGTTTGTTGGACACCATGGCTGGTCTCTGACCCTGAGCATGATGGTGCTGGTGCCGGTAATCGTATTTTGCCTGTTTGAGTGGGCATTGAAAATTCCTTTGCCCAAGTCGATCAGTGAGCCTTGGTTTTATCCCATTTACGACCTGATTTATTCGGTCTGAAAAACACACTAATTAATTCCTGAGGCGAACATGGAAGATATTCTGGTACATTTGATGGGCGGATTAGCCCAGGCTACGGAACCGGTCAACCTTTTAATGATCATCATAGGCTGCACTCTGGGGTTGCTGATCGGTGCAATGCCAGGGCTCGGATCGGTCAATGGTGTTGCCATTTTACTTCCTATCACGTTTCTGGTGCCGCCTACATCGGCAATTATTTTTCTGGCGGCGATCTACTATGGGGCAATGTATGGGGGGGCTATCAGTTCCATAACCCTGGGTATTCCCGGTGCATCCACCGCGGTGGCCACGGTGTTTGACGGCCGGCCTCTTGCCCAGCAAGGGCATGCCGATAAAGCCCTGACCGCCGCCGCCATTGCTTCATTTATCGGTGGCACCATTTCCGTGGTGTTGTTTACCTTGTTTGCACCGCCACTGGCGGCTTTTGCACTTAAATTCGGCCCCACTGAAGAATTTGCCTTGATGGTGCTGGCGTTCGCGACGTTTATTGGCCTGGGTGGAGACGATATACCCAAAACCATTTTTTCGATATTAATTGGGCTGGTGCTGGCTACAGTGGGCCTCGACAGCATTTCCGGCCAACCCCGTTTGATTTTTGGTGATATTGACGGTTTCCTTCATGGAATCAATTTTCTCGTGCTGGCGATCGGTATCTACGGCATAGGTGAAATGCTCTGGACCCTGGAACGTACAAAGGGAAAAGTGGTGGTACACAAGGTAACCATGTCGTTCAGGCAGATGATCAACAACCTAAAAGATATTAAAAAATACATCGGCACCACGACCCTCGGTTCCATACTGGGTTATTTTGTGGGTACCCTGCCTGCCGCGGGCGCAACCCCGGCATCGCTGATGTCGTATGGATTGGCAAAGACATTTTCAAACGACCCGGACTCATTTGGCAAAGGAAATATCGCCGGCGTTGCGGCACCGGAAGCAGCCAATAATGCCGCTTCCACCGGTTCCATGTTGCCCATGATCACGCTGGGTATTCCAGGCTCGCCAACGACTGCCATATTGCTGGGTGGAATGATTATTTGGGGGTTGCGTCCAGGCCCATTACTGTTTACCGAACATCCTGATTTTGTCTGGGGTCTCATT
The DNA here is from genome assembly GCA_964403545.1 of uncultured Gammaproteobacteria bacterium. Lineage (GTDB taxonomy): Bacteria > Pseudomonadota > Gammaproteobacteria > Arenicellales > Poriferihabitantaceae > VYFG01. Next base: position 8,249 of record CAYOGN010000191.1, on the reverse strand, counting down.
GGTTCCCTCTATATAGCGAACCTGGCCACATTGGTGATCAATCTCGCCTTTATTCCGATATTTGTCAAAGTATTGACCCTCCCGTTTAGTATTCTTGCGCCAATAATCTATATTCTCTGCGTGGTGGGAGGGTATGCACCAACCCAGACAATGCATGATGTCTGGTTGATGTTGTTATTTGGTGTAGTTGGATACCTGCTGCGAAAACTGAACTACCCGGTAGCCCCTGCTGTACTGGCTATCGTACTTGGCCCTCTCGCTGAGAGATCTCTGCGCCAGACCCTGATAGGGTCTCATGGCGATGTATCAATATTTTTCACGAGACCCATATCGGCGATTTGTATTGCTATTGCCTTTGGCCTGGTTTTTTACCCGGTCTATAAAAATTTCCGAAAAAACAAAAAACATGGATAAAAATTTGGGCGTTTTTGTCAAAGATGCCTGGCTCTGTACCGATGGACGAAAACTCGTCGGAGAAGTAACCATAGAGCCAGGGAATTTTTATTTCAACGGTTTTGTATACAAGATACAAACACCGTACATCTTCGGACAATGAGCGTTTCGTCCACGATCAAGTTAAAACCCATCGATCTCAATCCAGGGCTCAAGGATGCGGTGTATAAATCACTCAAGGAAGCAGTATCCAGGATGGATATTTATTCGGGGGAAGAGCCTCCCAAACTGGACGAAAGGAAACTGGCGGGAGAATTGGGGGTCAGTCGGACACCAATACGTGAAGCCATTACGCGGCTTGAGCAGGAAGGTCTCGTGGTTACTTACCCGCGCCGCGGCGCGTTTTTGGTCCGTAAAACAAAAGCACAAATTCTCGAAATAATCTCGGTCTGGGCGGCCCTTGAAGGAATGGCTGCGCGGCTGGCCACTGAACATGCTACCGACGAGGAACTGGCTTCCATGCGTGCCATGTTCGCGACGTTTGATGACAGCAACGGGGCCAAGGCTAATATTGATGAATACTCGGCCACCAATATCGCCTTTCATCAGCGATTGATTCAGCTTAGTAAAAACGAGTTGCTGATCGGAATTGCCGAAGGGCTTTTTGTCCATATGCGTGCCATCAGGGACAAGACCATTGGCGAGAGAGATCGTGCGACAGAATCCATCATTGATCATATGAGAATCATCAGTTCCCTGGAAGAACGGGACGCAATGATGGCGGAACGACTGGTCCGGGAACACGCGATGTATCTGGCGGATCATATTAAACAATACGTCGATTATCTGGAATAGACAGTCCGGCAGCGAGAAATTTGTCAGGCGATATCCGGGCTTTCGAAATCAAACTAGGAGAATAAAACAATGAACAGTACAACTGATACAGCGAGTGATACCCTGGCGCGAAAAGACAAGAGTGGCAGTGTTATTTCAGGTGGTCATCTGGTAGCCAAGGCGCTGAAAAACGAAGGGGTTGACACCATTTTCACCCTCTGCGGCGGACATATTATTGACATCTACGATGGTTGCCTTGATGAAGGGATCAAAATAGTTGATGTGCGCCATGAACAGACTGCAGCCCATGCGGCCGATGGCTACGCTCGCCAAACCGGCAAACTGGGTTGTGTGGTCACTACTGCGGGTCCAGGATGTACCAATGCAATTACCGGAATCGCAACCGCGTTTCGCTCCGAGAGTCCAGTTTTACATATTGGCGGGCAAAGTTCTCTTACCCAGCACAAGATGGGTTCCTTGCAGGATCTGCCTCACGTCGATATCATGCAGCCCATAACCAAGTTCGCATCAGGTGTTTTCTCCACCGAACGGGTCGCAGACATGGTTTCGATGGCTGCCCGGGAATGCTATAACGGCGCTTACGGCCCGTCATATCTTGAAATTCCAAGGGATATTCTGGATCGGGAGATTCCGGTAGAGTCGGCTGTAATACCAGAACCTGGTTCATACCGTGCTTCGGTAAAATCAATCGGAGATCCTGCGGACATAGAAAAACTGGCCGATATACTGGTCAATGCAAAACGCCCGGCGGTGCTTCTGGGGCAGCAGGTATGGGCTTCTCGTGGCCATCAGGAGGCCATCAGTTTTATCCGTGCACTGGATATCCCCGCCTATATGAATGGTGCCAGTAGAGGATTGCTGCCACAGAGCGATCCGCACCATTTTGATCGAACCCGAAGTGATGCCTTTAAAAGAGCCGATGTTATTCTGATTGTCGGTACTCCTTTCGATTTCAGAATGGGATACGGTAAACGTATTTCAAAAGACGTAACTTTGATCCAAATTGATCAAAGTTACGCAACCGTCGGCAAAAACCGGGCGATCAACCTGGGTCTTGCCGGTGATCCTGGCGCCATACTGGCCGCTGTTGAACAGGCGGCTTCGGGTCGTATTGATCAAGCCGGGCGCCAGGATCGTTTGGACTGGATGTCCAAACTGCGCGAAATAGAGGCAATCAAGTTGGAAAAATTAATGCCTATGTTTAGTACCGATCAAAATCCTATCCATCCTTACCGGCTTGCATACGAAATCAACGAATTTCTGGAGGAAAATACCATTTACATCGGTGATGGTGGCGATATTGTAACAATTTCGGCACAGGCGGTACGTCCACGCAATCCCGGGCAGTGGATGGATCCGGGTGCTCTTGGGTCTCTTGGTGTGGGCACCGGATTTTCGATGGCAGCGAAACTGGCTCATCCTGACAAGGAAGTGCTCTGTCTCTATGGTGACGGCGCCTTTGGAATGACTTCATTTGATATGGAAACTGCTCAGCGCTTTGGTGCACCTTATCTCGCCGTTGTCGGCAATAATTCGGCAATGAATCAAATCCGCTATGGACAGTTGGCCAAGTACGGTCAGGAACGTGGTGATATAGGTAATAAACTGGGAGATGTACCATTTTCACAATTTGGTCAAATGATCGGTGGCTACGGAGAGGAAGTACGTGAAGCCCGGGAGATTCAGCCGGCTTTGAGACGCGCTCGGGAAGCCATTGCGAAAACCGGCAAATGTGCGGTGGTCAATGTTTGGGTGGATCCGAACGAATACGCCCCGGGTACCAAGGCGCAAACAATGTACAAATAAATTTTTAAATTTTGATTATTGGAGTTTTTGTAAGATGAAAGCACTTGAAGGTGTGAAAATACTGGATTTTACCCACGTACAGTCTGGGCCTACCTGTACCCAGTTGCTGGCCTGGTTTGGCGCCGATGTGATCAAGGTCGAACGACCCGGTGTGGGTGATGCGACCCGCAAGCAACTGGTCGATGTGCCAGGTGCAGACTCACTGTATTTTACGATGCTGAATCATAATAAACGTTCAATTACCCTTAATACCAAAAACGAAACCGGAAAAGAAGTGCTCGAACGATTGATCAGGGAATGCGATGTTATGGTGGAAAATTTCGCCCCTGGCGCTCTTGACAGAATGGGGTTTGGCTGGGAGCGAATTCAGCAAATTAATCCACGTATGATTATGGCATCCATTAAGGGCTTTGGCCCGGGACCCTATGAAAACTGCAAGGTTTACGAAAATGTCGCTCAATGCGCCGGAGGTTCGGCATCGACAACCGGGTTTCGTGATGGGCTGCCGCTGGTGACCGGTTCCCAGATTGGTGACTCCGGTACCGGACTCAATCTGGCCCTGGGAATCGTTACCGCCCTCTATCAGCGCGAACGATCCGGGCGCGGTCAGAAGGTAACTGCAGCGATGCAGGATGGTGTATTGAATCTCTGCCGGGTAAAATTGCGTGATCAGCAACGACTGGCTGCAGGGCCACTCAAAGAGTATTCACAGTTTGGTGAAGGGATCGAATTTGGTGACGCCACCCCCCGTGCCGGCAATGATTCAGGTGGTGGACAACCTGGTCGAATCCTCAAATGCAAAGGGTGGGAAACCGATCCTAATGCTTACACTTATTTTATTACCCAGGCCGCTGTGTGGGAAAATGTATGTGATGTCATCGGGAAACCGGAATGGAAGGAAGCCGCAGAATTCGCGACGCCGGAATTACGACTACCGAACCTGAATATGATCTTTGGAGCGATAGAAGAATGGACCATGACGAAGACAAAATTTGAGGTCATGGATATCTGCAATCCACTCGATATTCCGGTTGGCCCAATTTTGTCTCTGAAGGAAATTTCGGAGGAACCATCTTTAAGAGAAACCGGCACCATAGTGGAAGTTGATCATCCGGAGCGAGGATCATATCTGTCAGTGGGTTGCCCGATAAAGCTGTCTGATTCTTCCGTTACAGTGGAACGCTCCCCATTGCTTGGAGAGCACACCGACGAAATACTGACCCAGCTTGGATACTCCGTCGATGAAATCGTCGGTATTCGACAGACAGGTGCTATTTAGCGGATTTGTACCAGGGTAACCACAAACCAACTTCAATAGAGTAAATTATGCGAATCGTAGTCCATGGGCAACAAGTTTTCGGTCGTACTGTACTTGAGCGTCTGATCGATCGTGGAGAAAACATTGTCGCTGTCTGCACTGCACCAGACAAGCCGGGCAGGCCGTTGGATCCGGTAAAAGAACTGGCGCTGGAAAAAGGCTTGCCAGTATATCAACCCGATTCGTGGAAGACTCCGGAGGCTCTGGAACTTATGCAGTCATTCGATGCCGATGTGTGCATCATGGCCTATGTTTTATTGTTTGTCCCCGAAGCTGTTCTTGACGCGCCCAGACTTGGTTCTTTCCAGTACCATCCATCATTGTTACCGATGCATCGGGGACCTTCTTCAATTAACTGGCCAATTGCAATGGGTGCCACAAAAACCGGGCTTACTATTTTCTGGCCGGACAATGGGCTGGATGAAGGCCCGATACTGATCCAGAAAAGCTGTGATATTGGTCCTGATGAAACCCTGGGGGATATATATTTTAAAAAGCTTTTTCCAATGGGAGTCGATGCCATCATTGAGTCACTGGATCTGGTGAAACGGGGACAGGCACCAAAGATCAAACAGAACCTTGAACAGGGTTCTTATGAGTCGTGGTTTGGCAAAAAAGAGGCGAAGCTGGACTGGACTCAACCAGCCCAACAGGTTTATAACACCATTCGCGCTGGCAATCCGCAACCGGGAAGCTGGACCACACGTGGTGGTGATGAATTGAAAATTTTCAATGCAAGACTGGGATCAGGTGAGGGTAAACCTGGAGAAGTAATTTCGATCAATGAAGATAGTTTTGAAGTGGCCGCAGGTGAAGGCTCAATCGAGATTTTACGGGTTCGTGCGAATGCTGATAAAGTGACTGCCATGGAATTTGTTTCCCAAAACAAACTTGAAGTGGGTGAAGTGTTTGGGCAGTAGGGAACAGAGCTGATGCTTTTACCAGAGTCTCACTAAGGTCAATTTTTTTCAGATCCACTTTTCGCGATCAACACTACTGGAATAAGCACTTTTGGTGATGAGCCAGAGGATTAATTACTTGCCATAATGGCCGGATTTTTTGATATGCCGGTGAAACTATAAGAGAACTGAATAATGAGCGATATCGAAATTGCACGAAAAGCGGCGGTAAAACCAATTAGTGAAATTGCAGAATTGCTGGGCATTCCTCACGATGCGTTGGTGCCATTTGGCCATACCAAAGCCAAAGTCAGTTTGAAGTATATCGATTCTCTCAAGGATCGCCCCGATGGAAAGCTGATCCTGGTTACCGCAATCACACCCACCCCCGCTGGGGAAGGTAAGACCACTACATCGGTGGGTCTTACCGACGGGATGAGCAAGATAGGTAAAAATGTGATGGTTTGCTTGCGTGAACCTTCCCTTGGTCCATGCTTCGGAATGAAAGGAGGAGCCGCGGGTGGTGGCTACGCCCAGGTGGTGCCGATGGAGGATATTAATCTCCATTTTACGGGAGATTTTCACGCGATTACTTCAGCGCACAGTCTGTTGTCAGCATTAATCGACAATCATATCTATTGGGGCAACGAAGCTGGCTTCGACACCCGACGGGTAGCCTGGCGACGAGTGGTGGACATGAATGATCGTGCGCTGCGACAAATTACAAATTCTCTTGGGGGCGTTTCCAATGGCTATCCACGGGAAGACGGGTTCGACATAACCGTAGCGTCTGAAGTAATGGCTATATTCTGCCTGGCCGATGATCTTCATGACCTGGAACAGAGACTGGGTAAAATTGTTATTGGGTATACCCGGGATCGGACCCCAATCCGTGCCGATGCGGTTATGGCACCCGGGCCCATGACGGTATTACTGCGAGATGCATTGGCGCCAAATCTTGTCCAGACTCTGGAACATAATCCTGCTTTTGTTCACGGCGGACCATTTGCCAATATCGCCCATGGCTGCAACTCTGTTATTGCAACTCGGGCTGCACTAAAAATGGCAGACTATGTCGTTACCGAAGCAGGCTTCGGTGCAGATTTGGGCGCAGAGAAATTTTTTGATATCAAGTGTCGCAGTGCGGGACTTGCACCGGACGCCGTGGTTCTGGTGGCAACCATCCGGGCGCTCAAAATGCATGGTGGTGTGGCAAAGGAAAACCTTGGCTCTGAAAATGTAGATGCAGCGCGTAAAGGTTGTGTAAACATGCAACGTCATATTGAAAATCTTCAGTCATTTGGCGTCCCTGTGGTGGTGGCTATCAATCGCTTTAGTGCCGATACTGATGACGAGATGGCCGTCGTTCGAGAAGTTGCCGAATCACTTGGCGTCAAGGCGATTGATGCCAACCACTGGGCAGATGGCGGTGCTGGCACCACCGATCTGGCGCAACAGGTTGTTGCGATGGCAGATAGTGGAGAGAGCAATTTTGCTCCCAGCTATACGCTGGATATACCGTTATGGGACAAAATAGATACCGTGGCGAAAAAAATATATCGTGCTGACGGCATCATTGCTGACCAGAAGACAATGAATCAGATCAATGATCTGCAACAAGGCGGGTTCGGTGATTTACCGATCTGTATTGCAAAAACCCAATACAGTTTCTCCTCTGATCCAAACAGCAAAGGGGCACCCATTGGACATACACTTCCAGTGAGGGAGGTGCGGCTATCTGCCGGAGCCGGATTTATCGTTGTGGTCTGCGGTGACATTATGACCATGCCCGGTTTGCCCCGGGTGCCGGCAGCCAACAAGATCAGGATCAATGACGAAGGTGAAGTGGAAGGTTTGTTTTAGGCCATGAAAATATGTGTCGTAGGTGCTGGTGCCATTGGCGGATTTATGGGTGCACGTTTGGCACAGCGAAATCATGAAGTTTCCCTGATCGCACGAGGCCCTCATCTGGCTGCAATCAGGCAAAAAGGGTTAAAACTGATTCAGGACGGAAGTGAAATTATTGCCGGTAACCTGACCGCTACCGACGATATCAATGATCTCGGCGTCCAGGATATTGTACTGCTGGCACTCAAATCTCACCAGATCAGCTCTGTACTCAATAAACTACCAACCTTGCTGGGACCGGATAGCGTCATGGTTACGCTGCAAAATGGTATTCCATGGTGGTATTTTCAGAAATTGTCAGGTGAATATTTGAATCGGACAGTAGAAACTGTGGATCCGGGTGGTGTACTGGCCAATAAAATAAATCCGGACTGTTTGTTGGGCTGCATTGCTTACCCGGCTGCCGTGATATCTGAACCCGGCGTTATCAGACATGTGGAAGGCATTCGGTTTCCGGTAGGGGAACTGGATGGCAGCCAATCAGAGCGTGCCAACAAAGTATCCGCAACCCTGCTCGATGCGGGATTTAAATCCCCGGTGTTAGAAGATATTCGTTCCGAGATTTGGTTGAAGTTATGGGGGAATCTTACGTTCAATCCGATCAGCGCGATGACCCATGCCACTTTGGAAGCTATTTGCCAGTTTCCGCTGTCGCGTGAACTCGCGGCGACAATGATGGGTGAAGCGAGAGAGGTTGCTGAAAAACTTGGTGCCAGTTTTCGGGTATCCCTGGAACGTCGAATTGAAGGAGCGGAAAAAGTGGGTAAACACAAGACATCCATGCTACAGGATGTTGAGGCAGGAAAACCTCTGGAAATTGATGGTATGCTGGGGGCGGTCATTGAGCTTGCCAAAATTACCGGGGTCGAGATTCCCACACTGCAAGCGATCTATGCCTGCGTTTGTTTGTTGAATAAAACGATGGTTGATCAGAATATCAACATCAAGGGAGCGCCCAACTAGCATCCGTCGTCGGGTAATCGACCACAATGACGGACTCTACTCAATCGATAGCGGAAAAAATTACCCGGTTACGCTGCATCGGATTGATTTGATAGCGTAAAATACAC
>CAYOGN010000190.1:0-27525 GCA_964403545.1 uncultured Gammaproteobacteria bacterium | reverse complement strand
TGTTTATTTATCGTTATACACCTACCTGAATTATCATGACCGAGCAACTAACGGAACAAGAGCAAATGACACTTTCAAGTGGTATTGCCGCGTTTGAGACAAAGAATTTTGCCCAATCTCTGGCGATGCTTGGCCCCCTTGCAGAAGCGGGGGAAGTGGACGCCCAGTATCGGCTTGGAATCATGTATCAAAACGGACTTGGCGTAGTTCGTAATGAGTTGCTGGCAATGAAATGGATGGTGGCAGCTGCCAATCAGGACTTTCCACTTGCCCAGCATGGTCTTGGCTTTATGTATATGGAAGGAGACTGCGTGGCGAAGAATGGAGAGAAGGCTGTGCTGTGGTTTTCCCGCGCTGCGGAACAGGGGATGGCCGGTTCACAGACTACCCTGGCGATGATGTATGAAACTGGAAACGGCGTTGATCAGGATCTGGACGAAGCGCGTAAATGGTACCGGTTGGCTGGATTTTCTGACGATGAAATGACGCTGGGAGAGACACTTCAGTAAACTGACGGTACAGAAAGCTGGCCACGCAGACTCTTCTTTTTCCTTCCTGCGGTTACTTAATTCGGCCTGGATATCTTTAAGCTATCCCGCTCCGGGTTTAAATGGCCATAGATCTGCGGAAGTCATTTTGAATGCATGCCACCAACCCAGATCGTCATAAAGATAGTACTGCATCTTGAGCGTCAGTGCAGAACCCGCAATTATTGAGAGTAATGCCATAAGAGATCCCAGAGCGAGGGTAGACATCCCGGTTATGCCCTGCCCGATGGTGCAGCCAAGGGACATCACACCACCAAATCCCATCAATACACCGCCCCAAAGGTGGTTTACCAGATCGGAACGGTCGTTGAAGCTTTCGATGCGAAATGTGCCTGTCACTACACTATACAGAAATGATCCGAAGACCATTCCAAATACCACAGCTATACCAAAGTTGATAACCGATCCGGTATAAGTCATCAGGTAGCTCAGGGTATTTCCTACCGGCGAAATAAATGAAATACCTTCCAGTGGAATCGGCTCGAAGTCGTCAAAACCAAGCACCCCGGTAACATACCAGGCTGCTGCAATTATGATCCCTATACCCACACCTGCCAGCAGGTTGTCGAAGCTGGTTCGTATGTTTCGATCGCGAAATGCAACAACGATGGCAGCCCCGCCGATCAGTACAGTTAATAAAATCGCTACCAGTGCAGGACTGACACCGATCCAGCTGCTGATCAATGCCGGAATACCCTGATTGGCCAGGTTATGTTCGGCAAGGTCGATGGCCGTAGGCGTATTAATTTCCAGCCTCAACAATGCCAGTAATCCTCTTACTGTCATATATGCACTGGCCGCCATAACAATAAGCAACACCAGCGATTTCAGATTGCCACTTCCTACCCGAACCAGGGTTCTCTGACCACAACCTGAGCCAATGGTCATGCCTACTCCAAATATAAGGCCACCCAGGATATATCCGAGCCAGGTAAAATTGGTTGACAGGTAAATTGATGTGGTCAGATCTATCATGCCCAGACCATGCATGGTTTGAGCGCCAATCAACGCGATTCCCATGGCCAGAAACCAGACCTTGAAGCGGGTCAATGACCCCATATTGATCCAGTCACTGACCGCGCCCATGGTGCAAAAATGGGTTCTGTTGGCAATTGCGCCGAAAACAGAGGCGCCGACAAATCCATAAAGAGAAATTATTTGATAGTGTTCAAGCTCCACTGAAACCTCTCCAACATCGGATTATTGATTTGCATAACCTCATTGGCTGCCAACAAGGTTTTGCAGCAGTTCTTGCGCAAAAGCCGATCGGCACAACGACAACTACACCAGATTCCAGCAACAAAAAGCCGGACCTTGGGTTTGCTCTATTGACTAACCTTTTTTCAACAGGAAATGATACTCGTTACCAACTTCCACAGACTCCAGTAATTCATTACCGGTCTGATTGGCAAACGCGGCAAAATCTTTAACAGATCCGGGGTCAGTGGCCAAGATTTTAACAATTTGCCCTGCTTCCATTCCATTAAGGGTCTTCTTGGCGCGCAGAATTGGCAGTGGACAATTAAGATTACGTGCGTCGAGTTCCTGATTTACTTCATTCATGGTAAGTCTCAATTAGTATGCAACAGTTTTAGCTGATAGAGTCGCTTCAGCCGATAAATTCACCTCACTCCATTTCCCCCCGGACTGTGATTGACCGAAAAAGTCCCGGAACCCGATGGATTTGAGGTCACTATTCTAGTCAGAGCATCGCTACTGAGCGATATCTCCCGGGGGAGATAAACTACTCTCGTATATATCCAAAAAGGCAGGTACATTATAACGCAGGGTGCAAAGTGGATTCTACCGATTGATCGTCTTGACGACCATCGCGGAATAAATCCGGGTAACTCAAATTTCCTGATCCTGGTGCAGAGATTGTTATCCCCGGCCATGGTAAACCCACTACATACGAAGTAGTGACAAAATACACCAGGGATTATCTGCAATATATGCGCAATGAAATGAGTGCATTAATTGAACAGGGAGTCACTTTACAGGATGCTTACAATATAGATCAGTCGCGCTATAGCCATCTGGATACGTTTTTCGAACTGGCGCTTCAGAACGCCGGACGAATTTTTCGGCAACTGGAGTTTGAATTTTAAATTTTCCAGGTTGCCGAAAAGGGGAACTACGCCAAAGGAACTATCAGCATAGCCCGAATTGGGTATAAGACCAGAGTGTAAATAGCCTGAAAAAAAGCGTGTCATAAGCAATATCTATTCCCGTAGTAGTAAGTGTTATGCTCTGTGGGCAATATAACGAGGCGTTTAGTTGTACATTTGATGGAGATACACTAGTATTTAGCCGTACATTTTCATTCAGACGTGTGCACCCACACTTTACTACACCAAATCTGGAGGACAGATTAATGATAAAGAAGACCGTTGTGACTGCGCTTCTTGCACCGATGCTAATGCTGGCACCGGTGGTTTACACGACTGTAAACGCAGATGAAGCGATGATCGAAAAGGGCAAGGAAGTCGCATTCAATAGAAAAACAGGTAACTGTCTGGCTTGTCACGCGATAGATGACGGATCTCTCCCGGGTAATCAGGGCCCCCCGCTGGTCACCATGAAAGCAAGGTTTCCAGATAAAGAAAAACTGAAAGCACAGATTTTTAATTCCCTGGACAATAACCCTGATTCCATGATGCCTCCGTTCGGCTTGCATAATATTTTAAGTGACGGGGATATTGATGCCATTGTTGAGTACCTGTTAACCCTTTGAGCAAACTATGAAACCAATGAACAGAAGACAATTTAACAAGTCCCTGGCCGCGTTGACTGGCCTTGGCACGGGCGTATCGCTCGGAGTTTTGCCATTATCGGTTTTGGCCGCATGGCCAAAAGACGCCTTCAGCGCAGATAATGTGGATGCTATTGCGACAATCCTTTATGGTGCTTCAGGCGCAGAAGTCAGCGATGCGATTACCATCAAGGCACCGGATATTGCTGAAAATGGAGCGGTGGTTCCAGTTTCGGTATCTGCTGACATTGCCAATGCGGATCATGTAGCCCTGTTGGTTGTCAACAACCCTTCGCCACTTGCAGCAACTTTTGAAATGATGACGCCGGGCAAGGCAAACGTCAGTACCCGGATAAAAATGGGTAAGACATCGCAGCTAATCGCATTGGTTCGTGCCGAAGGCAAGGTCTATTCTGCGACCAGCAAAGAAGTGAAGGTCACCATTGGTGGCTGTGGCGGTTAACTGAGGACTATAAAATGACAATCAAATGTAAAGCGAAAGTAAACGGCGATGTCGTTGACGTCAAAGCCCTGATGAAACATGAAATGGAAACCGGTTTGCGGAAAGACAAAAAAACCGGCGAACTGATTCCGGCACACCATATTACCGAAGTAGCCTGTATGCATAATGGAAGCGAGATATTTCATTGTAATTTCGGTCCGGCGATTTCAAAAAATCCGTATCTTGCATTCTCTATAGCAGGACCTAAATCCGGCGACACCCTGCAGATGACGTCTGTGGACAATATGGGTGAAACCGATTCAGGCGAAACGACGGTCAAGTAAGGTGTCCAGGAGACTGGATATCCGATAACTAACAACTACTAATATTTGGAGCAAGATATGAAAAAGATATTCGTTGTATCTATTGCGGCGATGATGACTCTGGGAACGATGACGCTTAGCGCCAGTCCCGAGAGTGATCGCGCCGCATTTGAAAAGTACTTTGCCGGCAAGTTTCCTGGTACCCCGGTAGACGACTTTGTAAATGGTATTTACGCAATCGATCCACCTTCACGAGAGCAATGGATGGAAATTGAGGAGTTTCCACCCTACGAGCTGGCCATTGATGCCGGTAAAGCTGCATTCGAAAAGCCATTTGCCAATGGCAAAGGTTATACGGATTGCTTTGAAAATGGTGGCGCTGTGCGAAGTAGCTATCCCTATTGGGATGCTGAGCGCAAAGAAGTCATTACCATGGAACTCGCAATCAATGAATGCCGGGTAGCCAATGGTGAAGAGCCACTGAAATATAGTAAAGGCAAGATGGCGGATATTTCTGCCTATATGTCCTACCTTTCACGGGGGCAGGAGATTAATGTGGCCATCCCTGATGACGACGCCATGGCGGCGTATGAACGTGGTAAGGAATTTTACTATCGCAAGCGCGGCCAGCTAAATTTTTCCTGCTTCGATTGTCACGGTTCTGGTTCGGGTAAATATGTCCGTGCGGATAGATTGAGCCCGGCATTGGGACATACCTCACACTTTCCGGTTTACCGTTCCAAGTGGGGGGGGCTGGGAACATTGCATCGACGATTTGGTGGATGTAACAAGCAGGTACGTGCGAAACCGTTCAAGTCTCAGAGTACAGAATACAGGGAGCTGGAATTATTCCTGACCTATATGAATAATGGACTTGCTTTTAACGGCCCTGGTGCCAGGAAATGAGGATAGCGACAATGTTGAAAAAGAATTTAGCAATAGCGATCGCTACCCTGGTGCTGGCTTCGGGTTGTGCCACAGCCGGCAGTGATTTTACCACTGCGTGGGAAGCCGCCGATGCCAAGCGAAAAGAAGCTGCCGCAATAGGTTATGAATGGCGGGATACCGGTAAATTCCTTGACCAGGCGAAAAAAGCGGCTGACGCTGGCGACAATGAAAAAGCGATGAAACTGGTGTCCAAGGCGCTTGAAGAATCTTCGGATGCAATCGCCCAACATGACCGTGAAACAACGGCCTGGGAGTCCAGGGTTCCGCAGTAAGAATGAGTTTCATCATTGCGGTTGGAATCTCGGGACTAGATCATCCGGTTTCGACCACGGCTCTGTTCGACCGCGGCCTGTTTTAACGTCGGGCCTGTCTCGATTGTGGAGGTATTTCGCTAGATCATGGGTGCTGTTGAAAAACAGTACCCATTTTTAATATTCACGGTGCAACATTCAATAAAATAACTTGATGGATGAGTGAAATGGATATAATTGAAAATTGGCCCGAAATTTCTACTCTGGCCCGCCAACATCGCGTTCCTGTGGTAGTTATGGTTGACCAATTGGATTGTCCGTATTGCCGAATCGTAGAGGGCGAGTATTTTGCGGCAATTTTTGCCAGTGGAGAGTTTGATGATCGGGCAATTTTTGGCAAAATATCGCTGGATGCAGGGAAATATATTATCAATGAGTCCGGCCGAAAAACAGCAACGCGCAAATTTCTTGAGAAATACAAGGCAAACCTGACGCCTACTATTTTGTTTCTCGATAGCGAGCAGAATCAGCTGGTAGAGAAAATGGTTGGTCTCCTGACTCCAGATTACTATTTATATTATCTGGAGGCCGCTATTAAAAAAGCCCATCAACTGGTCACCAGTAGTTGAATCAGCAGTAGTTAAATCGGCGCTAACTTGTTGGTGCCAGGGGGCGGTAAATCACTCGGCAGAATATCGAATCATATCCCTGCGATCTAACAATCTTCCCCAGAACCAGTTGAAAGGATGAACATAATCGGTTTTTTCGGTGTCAGCAATGAGCGCTCTTTGTTCATTATGCCAGCCGAATATACCATGTTGAAGATTATAGATTTCATCTGCCCCCTGGGCGCTGAGTTGGTCGGATACCTTATCTGCCAGCAACGAAGATCTTCTGCCTACGGAACAGTAAAATACCACGGTCTTTCCAGATACAGATTCTCCGTACATCTGGTTAAAAGTCGCGCTACTGATATCAGGATCAACCTGAATGGCGCCGGCTAAATGACTTACTTCGAATTCTGCGGATTCTCTGACATCAAAGATAACTATCTCCTCTGATTCCTTCCGCATCTTTTCAACCTCCTGATCAGAGATATGATTTACCGCGGGATATTTACTTTCGAGTTCTTTCTGAATGACCTCAAGGCGAGTTAGTTCGGCGTACACCTTTGAATCCAGACCGAGTACCATCAGTAATACAAGCAAGGCTTTAGCGCTGGTAGGTAACCACCTGGCAATTCCCGTTAAAGCGCTGTTATCGAATTTTTTCATAGAAAATCATTCCGGCTAAATTGGCCATCTACAATAAATGTACCGCGTTAAAGAGTATTTCGAGAGTAAATAGTTCCTCAATTGATGTTTCATTGTTACGACACCAACGCCTACACCTTATTAATAGATAAACAGAATTTGCTGCCAGTTCACCCATCGAACGCGTACACTTGGATAATGAAATATACCCGGAGCCACTATGAATATCTATTTCTTAAAAATTGCGGTACTCGCACTGTTAACAGTTTCTTCTGCCTATGCCCAGGACAAACCCGTGCTGATGTCAGCGGAATGGGGAACGCTTGCCTGCGAAGCGTGGAATCAGGAACCCATCCTTACCAATGAGTTAGCTGAGTCAGGCTGGGTTGACAATATTGGTGAACGTGGGGATAAAGTGATGCAGATCTTCCGCAACGATTGCGGAGATACACCAACCGCCGAATTGAGAATCCAGAGATCTGAAGGCCAGGCGCTGTGTACTTATGGTGGAGGCATAGAAACCACAGGTCTGGTAAAAAAACATGACTATGTAATGAACGCGACCACTGAATACTGGTTGGATATGGGTGCAGGTGATCTTGGCCCTATGAAGGCTATGATGTTTGGCAGACTTAAGTTTCAGGGACCAAAAATGGAAGCGATGGGAAATATGGGGCCATTTGAGAACTTTTTACTTTTGGTTGGTGTCGTTGAATCCGATTCTGAATCTTGCCCACAGTAAGTTTCATATTGCGCCCCTTAATCAGCGATATCAGAATCTCGGGCGCTTACCGAACTTTTGAACAATAAACAAGCTATAGACTTCAGACGACAAAAATGGAAAAAACCGGAATAAAAAAAATAGGTACAGGTGGCGTTGTATTGTCAATGTTAGCTGGCGTGGCAATTCTTGGAGCATCCGTATTCATTCCCTGGGAAGCGAACGATGATACGGCTTTAAGTTCTTCGGATGCCCGGGCTTCGGAGAAATTAGCTGTAACCTCGCCTGAACCCCAGGATGTCAAGAACGCGGTAGTCAATTCGCCAGATCTTCAAATCCTGGAGACCAGGGTTAAGAAGAATCAGGTCGAAGAAAAGATAGTTGTTGGTGCGTCTGAACCTCCATCTATTGATCATTCAGTCATCGAATCCCACGGTACTGACGCTGGTAACAATCAGGTGGTTACTTTACCGGCTTCCAGGGTGATGGATAACCCTGACGACAGTTTGTCTGATACCCTGGTAATTAAAGATCAGGCATTGAGTGGGTTGGAGAAAGGTTCACTGGACGCGCAAACATCTGAAAACCCGGATTTCAGCCCCCTGGACGTTAATTCCATAGTTCAGCCGACGATAATTATGGCAGTCAATGACGTTTCTTCCAATATCGAGCAGTGCGTTATTTCATCCATGATAGGGGGATGCAAGATGATGAATCAGATACCATTTTTCAATATCATGTTCCAGCAATGGGCCGCAAGTGTGGGAATGACCTGTCCAGTGGCGAGGGTAAATTAGTCACAAAAGCAGGGCAATCTTTGAATAAACTATTATAGAATGAATCTTTAACCGAGGATTCTACGAAGATGCAGAATTTTAGCGACCTGAACTTTCCCAATGCCCCTCCTGACTGGGATATGCAAATTGCACAAACCCTGGCAATCGAAAAGGGGGTTGAACTTACCGACGATCATTGGCAGGCAATTGCCGGATTGCAGGAATATTTTGCCAGACATGAATTTGGAAACCGGCGTGAACTGGTAGATGCGCTGGAAGAAAAGTTTCATGCCAGGGGAGGGGTGAAATATCTCTACCTGCTGTTTCCTGGTGGCCCGGTAGCGCAAGGGTGCGTCATCGCTGGCTTGCAACCTCCTTCAGGAAGTATTGATAAATCTTTCGGTAGCGTGGTTTGACAGGCACTGAAGTTCGGCACAACTTGTCCCGGCAAAACCAGGGGGCGCTCTCAGTTTCGACCCGATGATGAGTTGGTATTCACCTGATACCAGTTCAATGATTCGTGCAAACTAACGACACTGCCAATTATCATCAGGGTAGGGGGCTTGATAACAAGCTTCTCAAGGTTGCCGGGCAATTTCTCCAGCGTTGAGCAGTGTACCTTCTGGTCTAGCGTAGTACCTTGTTCGATCATTGCTACCGGCGTTTCAGGGTCCATCCCGTGCTTCATCAGTTGTTCCGAAATAATGGGTAGTCCATTGAGTCCCATATAAATCACAACGGTTTGTCCGGGTGCGACCAACTGTTCCCAGGGAAGATCGACAGTGCCATCCTGTAGTTGGCCGGTTACAAAGCGCACTGACTGGGCGTGGTCACGATGGGTAAGTGGAATCCCGCTATAGCTGGCACAGCCAGACGCTGCGGTAATTCCGGGGACGACCTGAAACGGAATTCGTTTTTTTGCCAGTAACTCGATTTCCTCGCCTCCGCGTCCAAAAATAAATGGGTCCCCTCCTTTGAGGCGTGCTACCCGCTTGCCTGCCAGTGCAAAATCAGCTAATTGTTGATTGATTGCCTGTTGAGGGACGGCATGATTTGATCGTTGTTTGCCAACATAGATCAATTTCGCATTGGCACCTATCTGAGCGAGAATTTTTTCTGAAACCAGGCGGTCATACAATACTATATCGGCTTGTTGCAGGAGTCGAAACGCACGAAAGGTTAATAGATCGGGATCACCGGGCCCGGCACCGATAAGATAAACCTCTCCCAGTTTTATTTGTTCAACCGGTTGTGCCAGGGTCTGCTCAAGCAACTTTTCTGCTTGCAGCTCGTTTCCGGAAAAAATGGTTTCCGCTACGCTGCCTTTCAGTATTTTTTCCCAAAATACTTTGCGCTGGGCCGGGTGATGCAGAACATCCCTGACCCGGTGACGATATTTGCCAACCAGCGCAGCCAGTTTGCCATACCCTGCCGGTATCAAGGCATCGATTCTCTCTCCCAGCAGCCTGGCCAGGATTGGCGATGCACTACCGCTGGAAACTGAAATGATAATCGGGTCGCGATCGATGATGGTGGGAAAGGCAAAATCACACTGACGGGAGTCGGTCACAACATTCACCGGAATATTCAGTTTCCCCGCCGCTGTGGCAATATCTGCATTGACCAGTTGATCCTCAGTGGCAGCAATGACAAATTGATATTTTGCAACGATATCCTGTGGTTGCCAGGGCCTGTCTGTCAGTTCTCCGCCAGACTCCCTGACTAAAGTGCGAATATCTTCAGTTGCAGTAATGGAAACCAC
Source organism: uncultured Gammaproteobacteria bacterium (assembly GCA_964403545.1). Lineage (GTDB taxonomy): Bacteria > Pseudomonadota > Gammaproteobacteria > Arenicellales > Poriferihabitantaceae > VYFG01. Next base: position 17,749 of record CAYOGN010000190.1, on the reverse strand, counting down.
ATCTATTTTTGCCCCTGCTCGATGGATAACAAGCGCTCGGCGAGTGGCTATTCGACCACCGCCAACGATCAGGCACGGTTTACCGGTAACATCAAAAAATAAGGGCAGATATTTCATGGGAACAGGCGGGTTTCATTTCCACACCGGGCTAATTGATTGAACCCTGAGTTTAACCCTCCGGGGGTATTGAATGAATCATCCTTTTGGGCAGTTGCTTATTCTTTGCAATCATCTTTAAAATCCGGTTTGTCACCGAATTAAGCAGGTCCATGAATCATGGTATATTTATCCCCTGTCAAACCACTTCGCTACCCTATAGTTTGAGCTAATGAATCAGCTGATCAAGGCGCTAATACCAGCGATATTGCTAAGCGTAATCTTATCCAGCCAACTGTGGGCAAGCGGCAGTGATGAAGACGTTCTGGCATCAAGTGCAGATGATTTTTTTGACACCTCCTTTGGTGATCTGGAGGAAGAGCTTGAGCTCGTCAAAGAGGAAAGCAAGACCGGAGTGGTGGTCATGTTCGAGACCGAAGATTGTCCATGGTGTCATCGGATGAAGCTTCAGGTATTGAACCGGGTGTCTGTGCAAAATTATTATCACGAACATTTCAGGGTATTGAGTCTGGATGTTGAGGGTGATGTGTTGATTACTGACTTTAAAGGAAACGAGATGACATCCAAAGAATTTTCACTGAAAGCACTACGGGTCAGGGCGACACCAGTATTTGCTTTTTTTGATGAAAATGGAGAATTGATCACTCGATACACAGGTGCGCTGAAAAATGCCCATGATTTTCTTCTCCTGGGACGATACGTCGTTGATGGACATTACCGGGATACCCGCTTCAGTCAGTTTCGGCGTGACAATCAACCGGGATAACGTTGCTCGCTTGAAAGGGTTGGAGATATTACCGGCAAGTAAGGTCAGGATGCCGGGGTTTCAATTCTCCTCTCTTCAGCTCTCAAGGGTACGAAGAGTTGCTGGTAGTCTGTTTTTTGGTTTGCTCCTGTTTGTCAGCAGTCATTTGTCGGTGGCACAGGAGTCGTCTCCTGATCCGTTTCCACGTATACTGACCTTGTCCCGGGCGCTTGAAATGATCGATGACAACAACCCTGTATTGTTGGCCTCCCGGGCAAATATCGCTGCAGTCCTGGCGAGGAAGGTGTCGGTAGATTCAGGTAAGGCGCTTGAGGCGACCATGGGATTTGATCTTCGTGCGGTCGATCGCATCAGCCTTCCTGATGATGTCAGCTTTCTCGGTCAGGATTTTACCAACGATAGTCGCGTGATTCTTACTTTGGATAAACCGCTATCGACCTTTGGTAAGGATGCTTCGTTAACCGCATCCATTGATCTTGAGCTTGAGTCACTTGACCGGGGTGCGATAGCAGACAGGTCGACGGTGCGCATTGCTCTGATCAAGGCATTTTTCGATGTAATTCTGGCCGACTATGCCTACGCCTATATTGCCGAAGAAATGACCCTGGCCTATGGTGATTTTGATGATGCGCGAGAAAATATGGAGCGCTTTGAGGAACTCCCGGAAGTAGAAGTGCGGGCGCTCGAATATGTGTATCTGAATGAGTTTTCCCGGCGTACGGCGGCGGAACAGGAACAGCGTGCAAGCCGTCTTCGTCTGGCGCTGGCACTCAATCGACCGGATGCCCACCCTGATCAGATGGTGGAACCCGATTTGTCAGCGTATGATCGCGATCCACCTGACTACGATATTGTTCTGGCACAGGTATTAAAATATAGCCCGGCCATTCTATCGGCACAGCTTCAACTCGATGCGGAAAGACAAAAACTTTCCTATATCTCGCAACAGAATCGGCCAGTGTTAGGTGCCCGGTTCCAGGCCGCAGAATACAGACAATTTACGGTAAACAATCGCGATCGATTTCGCGCTTCACTGTATCTGGATATTCCGTTGAATGCGCGAGGACAGGAGGCCGGAAAAGTATCGCTGCAATATGCCAGGATACTGCAGCAAGAAGCAAAAATCGCTTCGCTGAATCACCAGATCCGGACAAATGTATTAAAGCTTGTCCAGCAATTGAGTCTGCTCGAAAGGGAAATGGCAGCTGCAAAAAGTGAATTATTATATCGGGAACTGAATCTGGACAGAGTGCGATTGCAATATGAAATGGAGATTCGTGCCCGCATTGGCAGTGCTAATGCGGATGTGGCGCGTGCCCTTCACCGATTGGCCGGGGTACAGTACCAACGCGCCCTGGTTTGGGAGCAAATTGATGCATTAACTGGAGCAACACCGGTAAATTTTTAGAATATCCATTATGAATAATTTTAAACGATCGATAAGTGTGACGATTGCATTCTTGCTTCTGTCCTGTTTTTCTCTTTGGGCGCTGGCAGCCACGGTGACGGGGGTTGTCGATTATGCCGTGCTGTATCGACTCGATGTGGGCGTTAGTGGCGAAGTAAAATCGGTGAGCGTCAAGGAAGGTAATCGAGTGATAGAGGGAACATTGATGCTGCAACTGGATGATACGGTGCTGGCGGCTGAAATGGCTGCTGCAATGGCGCAGAAAAATTACTTGTTGGCCGAAATGGAGGAACATCAACGAGCCCATGAGCGGGATGGGGAGCTATATGCTGAGGGTTCGTTGTCATTGGTGGAGCTGGATCGGAGCAATATCAAATTGCTTGAATCGACCGCAAGCTTTCACCGCAGTGAGGCGGAAATTGCCCGTCGAAATAGCAGATTGAATTTGAGTCGGATCACTGCACCTGTATCCGGCTTAGTGCTACGCCGCAATTCCAATCCAGGGGAACGTATAGAGATTCAAAATCGATCTGAGCCAGCGTTTATTTTCACTGATGAAAACAAAGTGATAAGGGTTAGTATTGATTTCGACTCCACTTCTGTTCCCTTGCTGGGTGCTCCGGTGGAAATTACTTACTCAGATCGCACTGCCAGAGGTAAAGTGGAGGCCATAGATACCATGACGGATCAGGGGCGATTAAGACTCACAATTACCACCACTCATTCGCTGCCGGATGTCGGGTCCACTGTTAGTGTCAGCTATTAAAAAATCCTGTCGATGGCTACGGCGAGGTTATCCACACTTCTGCTGACATTTTTTAGTTTATCCAGGCCGAACAAGCCCAATCGGAAGGTGCGGTAATCTTCAGGTTCGTCGCACATCAGCGGAACTCCAGCCGCAATCTGCAAGCCTTGTGCGGCAAACTTGCTGCCATTCTGAATATCCGGATCTTCGGTATAGCTGACTACAACGCCTGGCGCCTCATAGCCCTCAGCAGCAACACTACGGATACCCTTGTCGCGCAATAAATCTCTAACCCGTTTGCCAAGTTCGGCCTGGGCATCGCAGGCTGTGTCAAATCCAAACTCATTCAGCTCGTTCATGACGTCGAGGAAGGTTACCAGCGCATCTGTTGGCATGGTAGCGTGATAGGCATGGCCACCATTTTCGTATGCCTGCATAATCTGCAACCATTTTTTCAGATCGCAGGCAAAACTGCTACTGGTGGTATGTCCTATTTGTTCAAGTGCCCGGGTTCCCAGCATGACCAAACCGCTACCTGGTGATGCGCTCCATCCTTTCTGTGGCGCGCTGATCAGTATATCGACACCGGTTTGTTGCATGTCCACCCACATCGCACCGGAGGCGATGCAATCCAGCACAAACATGCCGCCATTTTCATGCACGGCACTGGCTACCCGGGTAAGATAGTCGGCGGGCAGTATCATCCCGGAAGAAGTTTCAACATGAGGTGCAAACACCAGATAAGGTTGCTGCTGCCGAATGCTGTCGACGACTCTCTCTATGTTTGCCGGAGCAAATGGAGACTGATGCTCAGGGGATACCCTTTCTGCCTTGAGTACAGTTTCACTGGCGGGAATTCCACCCGCCTGAAAAATCTGGGTCCAGCGATAACTAAACCAGCCGTTACGAATCACCAGGCAATTCCTGTCAGTGGCAAATTGCCTTGCAACGGCTTCCATGGCATAAGTACCTCCTCCGGGAACTACTATTGCTGCGTCTGCTCTGTAAACCTGCTTCAGGGTGGCAGAAATATCATTCATCACCTTCTGAAAAGAGTTTGACATATGATTCAGCGAGCGATCAGTGAACACTACGGAGTACTCGAGTAATCCATCCGGATCAATATCAGGCAACAAGGCGGGCATATCTGGTGTTGATTTTATAGTTGTGCACAATCAGTATGCACGAGATTATTGAAATTAAATATCTGACCTTTCCCGGACCAACCTGAGACAGGGAAATACGATTGTACGATAGATTAGCGAATTTTAACTCGCAATATACTGCTGTAAGTATTCGATAGTAGTCTGCTGTTCTTTGATAATGCTGGCAACCAGATCACGAATAGAGACCATCCCGACAACTTTATCACCATCCTTTACCGGCAGGTGACGAAAATCGTGATGACTCATCAACGCCATGCATTCATCGACGCTATTTTTCCGGGTTGTACAGATTACGTCGCTGGTCATAATTTCGGCTACTTTGGTGGAAATTGACGCTTTACCGGAAAGAATCATTTTGCGTGCATAGTCCCGTTCGCTGAGAACGCCGCATAATTCTTCATTTTCCATCACCAGAATGCAGCCGATATCGTGCTCTTTCATTAATTCCAGGGCCTCCCTGACGGTTTGCCCGGGTAAGATGCTCCAGATTTTAGATCCAGAGGGTTTAGCGTCGAGGAGAGTTCCAATGGTGTTCATATTCGTTTGTCTCCATATCTGTTAATCAGGGGAAAATGATACCAAAAATTTGCGTTTAATGCAGAACAGAAAGATTTCCTGGAGATTAGTCTCGCCAACTGACCACATTTTAGTATTTCCAGATATCCACATCGACGCCGCTGCCGATAATATGTTCAGCACGCTTGCTAAGGTAGCGTTGAAAGCTGGGCTCAGTCAGATAGCCATTGGAAGCAACATAGTCAAAAGCACCAAGAACGTGGAATGTTTTAAACATGGCGGTGATTTCGATCACCTGTTTGCCCTCAGAATCAAACAGGAGAATGGCGGGAACGTAGCCCAGGCCGAGTTCCTCGGCCCACTGACTTGCGGTGGTATTTGTGCCGTCAGGTTTAGTGACGCTGGTGTCGGCCCAGCGATTCAGTTGCACGATATTGAACTGACCAAGTAGTTCTTCAGCCACAGGGCCGACAAAGGTCTTGTGGTGGAGCAGATTACAATTTTCACAATCCGGCTCTTCAAAAAGTACCGCGATGGGTTTTTTTGCGGGCAATGCAGATAAATCATAGGGTTCCTGCATCAGCCAGTCCTGGTGAATCAGGTCGCCATCTTTTCTGCCTTGTTTCAGGCTTGAGACATAACTGGAATAGCTGATCTGTTGCTCCTTTTTAGCAGCAACATATTCCACCGCAGTGACAAATTCAGCCGGAGGGTAGTACCCATTCAGGCGCAAGACGACTTTCTTCTTTTCATCGAAAAACAGCAGGGTAGGGGTGAAATTTACATTCATCGCCGCCGCCAGAGTTTTCTCGGTAAACAGGTTTCCACCGACCTGGACGACTTCGCGATCTCCCCACATATTAATCGCCACAAGATCAAAATTCTCCCTTACCTTTTTCCCGATTTTCGGATCAGCAAAATTATCCTCAATCAGTTTGTTGCAATAAGGGCAGCCGGCCTGATGAAAATACAGAATCAGTCGTTTATCCTGCGCTGCCGCCTCCGCAATATCCTCCTCAAAATCGAGAAAACTTTCCTTGAACCAATCGGGGTAGACAGAATTTTTAGCACCAAGAAACTTTCCGACTCCGGTTTCCTGGGCAACAGCAACCGAATTCAAACATAACAGGGAGGTAACAATCAGTGTAAGCAGGATAAAAGTTCGCATGGTAAGTTTGCCCGGTTAGGCTGCGGTTGATAAAGGGATGAATTGTAGATACCAAACCATTATAAATGTTTTACTGAACGTTAGATTTGTATTTAGCACCTGTATTTTGCCAAATTTTACCGAATATTCAAAATGGGATACTCGATCCGGGTTGCAACTATTACTCCTGTATCCACTCTGAGTGCAAATCTGAAGCGTAACAAACCATATACTCTCAACTTGAGATTGCAGGACAGTCTTCCGGAATGTTTACTATTATTGAGGATTTACCATGAACAAGTTATTTACTTCGCTGATGATTGCTATCGGTATAGTTGCTGCACCAGCGATTTACGCGCAAAGTGCTGATCAACCTACAGCAGATTTTACCCAGATGATGAACTCTATGATGGGTTCTATGGGCACAACTGGGCAGGCAGCCAATCCTGCGGCTGGAATGGGCTCTATGGGAGGCATGATGAATCCAATGGCCGGCATGGGTGGGATGATGAATCCAATGGGTGGTATGGGTGGTATGGGAGGTATGATGAATCCTATGTCGATGATGAATCCGATGAGCATGATGAATCCGATGATGATGGCGCCGATGATGATGGCACCGATGTCGATGATGGGTCCGATGACGTCGATGATGGGCCCAATGTCGTCTATGATGGCGCCGATGTCCATGATGGGAGGATCTGCTGCTGGTGGCCAACAACTGGGTGCTTCAATGATGATGAATCCACAAAACTGGTTAAATCCGTCTGCCTACAGCTACATGATGAGCCCCCAGGCGATGCAGGCGAGGATGAACCCGGGTTCGTGGATGTCAATGATGAACCCTTCGGTGTATATGCCCATGATGAACCCCAATGCATACATGCAATTGATGGGACAGGGCATGAATCCGGAAACCTATACCAAAATGGCGGAGGAACTTATGAAGCCTGAAGCCTACCAGGCATGGTATCAATCCACTGTTGATGGGCTGAAGAAAGCTGCTGAAGGGGCGACGGAAGGAGCTACTGCCGAGTAAGTTTTTATGATGGTTGATGATTGAACTGGTCAGCATCGAGGAATTGGTGCTGACTTTTTTACGGCCAGGACGGCCGGTATGTCGCGGTCCCATGGATGCCAAAGAGCGACGCGATTTTAATCTGCTTCTTTGGGCGCGCGTCTATCGACCAACTGCGCAAAGGGTTTTTTTCGTGCGAAAAAACTTATCTGGCTCAGTATAATATGCTGCCATGGAGTCTTTGGCAGCAGATAGCCACAACCTGATCGAGAAATATTATGAAATTTTCTTTGAAGTTATTGCCGGTTCTTAAGATAGTTTTATCGGTCGTATTGATATTTGGCACGAAGGTGGAACTGGTCACGGCACAAGATAACAATGCCAATATTCAGTCGGCGATGGAGCAATTGAGAAAGAGTAATGCCTTGCCCTTTCCAGTGCCAATGATGATGCAGCCGCCTGCACTGCAAAAATGGGAACCGAATACCGTGACTGAAATGTTTCCCCCGGAATCCCGTCGCGCAATGATGCAAAATATGGCGGCGTCAAACCCCTGGTCACTGCGCCAGGTATTCAGCTTTATGACCCTGAAAATGAAAGCTGCTGAAGGACTGACCGTGGAAGAGGTTGTTGAAGCGATGGATAGCCGTGCCATCGAGGAGAATCTGAAAAAATCCGGACACAACCAGGTCTGGAAAGAAATCGAGGCAAAAACCGGCGCACCAACACCAAAGTTTGAAATTTTGCAGTATTGTGATGCCCTGGTTGCACGTATGGTACTGGATTACAGCCCCGAATTTTCCATTTTCCTTCCTTGCCGTATTTCAGTGTTGGAAGACGCAGTCGGTGATGTCTGGCTGATGACCCTGGATTGGGATGTTTCCTGGTTGTCTTTTGTCTGGCATCCGGATTCACAGATTGACGAAGCACTTAAAAAGAATGGACGCCGTATTCGGGATGCCATGGTGTCAATTATGGAAGCAGGTGCCACTGGTGAGTGGTAGCAGAAACTTTTACCGCGAACTTGAGAGGAAATCTGATGAAAATATTTGCTAAAGCTGCTTTTCAGCGAATTATTACGGTAGCCGTCGCTATCCTGGTCACCGGCCCGGTAACGTTTGTCCATGGGGCAAATGAGGCGGGTCCGATTGCCACGTCCTATTCAGCTGAAAAAATCAGCGAACATATATACGTGATCCATGGGCCCACAGAGATACCAAATCCCGCCAATCAGGGGTTTATGAATAATCCCGGCTTCGTCATTACCGAGGCTGGGGTTGTGGTAATCGATCCGGGCAGCAGCGTCCAGGTTGGGCGCATGGTATTGGAGCAGGTGAAGTCGATTACCGATATGCCAGTGGTAGCGGTATTTTCAAGCCATATTCACGGTGATCACTGGCTCGGTAACCAGGCGATCAAGGAAGCCTACCCGGATGCACGGATGTATGCCCACCCCAACCTGATTCAGCAGGCTGAGGACGGAGAGGGGGAGACCTGGGTCGATCTGATGACCCGGCTAACGGATGGTGCAACCGCTGGGACAAAGCCTGTGATTCCGGATTTGCCGGTCGTTGATGGTGATGTAATTACCATTGGCGGAATTGAATTTGCCATTCATGACAAAGGGAAAGCTCATACTGTGTCGGATCTGGCCATTGTTGTCCTTCCTGACAATACACTGTTTTCCGGTGATCTGGTTTCTAATAAACGCCTCGGTAGAATAGACGATGGCAGTTTTTTGGGGCTGAATGATACCCTGGATTACCTGATTAGCCTTGACCCGTTGCTGGTGGTCCCCGGTCATGGACAGACGTCTGATGTGTCGATTATCAAGGACATGAAGCTGTTGCACGAAACTCTGTATCAAACCATTGCAGAAAAATTTGAGGAGGGGTTGCCAGATTTTGAAATCAAGTCCATCGTTGTAGAGCGACTATCCAGGTTTAGTGATTGGGCGGGATTTGAAGATGAGATAGGACGTATGGTAAGTATCGGTTACCTGGAAGTCGAAGAAAATAGTTTTTAGAGAATATTTCACTGTAAAAAACACTGCCAGAATAGCGACGACTATTTTGACTCCGGGCAGGTTAGTTTCGATAAAATAGAGATAATCTGAACCTGAACTATATCGCGGCTAAAATCACTTTCCAATCAGGTTCGATGACCGATCTGTAAGTGATCACATTATTAAACTCACCCTGAAATACAGTGAAAGACACCCTCAGTCCACAGTCCCGAATGCGGACATATATTCAACTTGTTGCCACTGGCCCAGAGTTAAGTAAGTCTCTTGATCAGGCGCAAGCTGAAGATGCAATGTCGATGATTCTCAACGCCGAGATAGATGCCGTACGATCTGGCATCTTTCTCATTGCGCTACGGATGAAGCGAGAGAGTGACGCCGAGAATGTTGGAGTTTTGCATGCCCTGAGCAAGGCCATGGGCCATGAGCAAACGGTATCTTCGGATATTCTGGCGATAGCGGATCCGTTCAATGGCTATTTGCGCGGATTGCCAGTGACACCATTTTTACCTGCAGTATATGCCGCATGCGGGTTGCCGACTTACAGCCATGGACTCGAAAAAGTTGGACCAAAGTACGGAATTACCAGTCGTATGGTGCTCCGGGCGGCAGGTAAGAATGTTGATCGGAATTGTTCAGAGGCGGCCGGGTGTCTGGACAATCCACAAATTGGCTGGGCGTACCTCGATCAGAAACATTACATCCCGAAGCTTCATCGCCTGGTTGATCTGCGCGATACAATGGTGAAGCGCTGTTGCCTTTCGACCCTGGAAGTAGTGCTAAAACCACTCAGTGGATCCCGCTCTACACATCTGCTTACGGGCTTTGTCCACAAGGCCTATCCGCCTGTTTATGCCATGTTGGCCAAACATGCAGGATTTGATTCTGCCATGATCGTGCGTGGTGTCGAAGGGGGGTGTATTCCCTCTTTGAGTCAACTATCGAGGTATTTCAGTTATCACAAGGGCCAGGAAGTTGTACTCAATAGACTTGCACCGAAAGAGCTGGAAATCGAACAAGATACCCGTATGGTGCCGATACCGGATCGATATACTGAATTGATGGAGCAAACCAGTTACAGCAATACCCGTATACTTGAACCGGTAGTAGAACACAATCTGCAACTGGGTCTCGAGGCTCTGGCTAACCAATCCGGACCGATGCGAGACAGCCTGGTTTATGGTGCGGCGATAGGTCTTACCCATGTCGGCCTGGCCTCCGGGTTGATTGATGGTGCCGACCAGGCGAGAGCTGCCATTGCCAGTGGCGATGCTTTGTCAAGATTTCGTGCAGGTTGAAACAACGAATGATTGCATAGCGCCGATATTTTGCACCAGGCGGCGTCTTACATATTTCGAGAGTCCCGGACAAAAAAAAGCTGTACCAGAAAGCTGGTACAGCGTAAGCAGGATGAGGAATGTACCCTGGAGAAACTTGAATCTTAAAATTGTCTACCTGATTAGTGTCTTTATGTTCGATAATTCTATTGCAGGATAAACCTATTGTGTAGATGTTTCGGGTCTGGCTTCCGCTTCGACTTCTGCTGAATCATCGCCAGGCTGAGCGAACGCCATAAAAGATTGGGGGTTCATCATGTTGCCGTAAGTTGCCGGGTTCATCCATGGGGTAAAATTTGCCGGGTTCATCAGGCTGAAATAGCTGTTCATATTAAGCATCTGGGAATACTCGGCTGGATCCATCAAATGCAGGTGTGCCATAGGGTTCATCCAGTTCATGATGCCTGCCGGATTCATCATAGCCATGTATACCGCAGGATTCATCCAGGCCATCCAATTTTGCGGGTTCATGAACTCTGCATAGAATTGCGGCTGCATAAACTGGGCATAATTAGCCGGATTCATGATCGCACCATGGATATTGGAATGCGCCGCCGGATCCATCAAGTTGATCCAGGTGGCAGGTTTGATCGGGTTGAGATTCATTGTCGAGACTTCGTGAGCAGCATTGCTGTCGGTAGCGCCTGAAAACATGGCGAATGGATTGGCGATGTTAGACCCATCTGCACTACTTGCTGCCTCTGTAGCCTGGGCAGAAGTAAAAGCCATAGAAAGAATCAATACAGCTATCGATGCAAATCTGGAAATTGATATCATGGTTATATTCCTGAAAAAGTTAGTAAAATTGGAACCAGGATTGTCTGCAATTCTTTTGTTGCTGGGTATATCCTGTGTGGGTAAAGGCGCGTAGTATTGGGGGTATTTAATATAAATGTTATATTACAATGTTGATATATAAGATAATATTAATATATAGTATTTATAATAAAATCAATAAGTTATGATTAAAATGAATCATTGCAAGATTATTTAATGATGGATAGTGGTGCTATAAGAATTGGGATTTTTATTGCGGTGTTGTTCTCAATGTTGCTGCTTGAAGTCGTTATTCCCAGGCGAAAACAAAATTACTCCAGAATGATGCGCTGGAGTACCAACCTCCTCATGATCGTAATCGATACTGTTGTCGTCAGGATCCTGCTGCCGTTTACTTCCCTTGGTGTTGCCCTGTATGTCACTGGCAAAGGATGGGGGTTGCTACAACTATCCTCACTGCCGGTTGTTATAGAAGCATTGATTGCAATTTTATTATTGGATCTCGGGATCTATGCACAACATGTGGCAAGTCACAAGATTCCGTTACTATGGCGAGTACATAGAGTCCATCATGCCGATCCTGATATTGATGCCACCACAGGAATTCGCTTTCACCCCATCGAGATTGTACTTTCCATGCTCTATAAATTTGTACTTATTGTGCTGATTGGACCTTCAGTGATGGCAGTGTTGATTTTTGAAATTGTGCTGAATTCCACCGCACTATTCAATCACGCCAATATTTTCCTGCCTGCCAGGCTGGACAAGATTTTGAGATTAATTTTGGTGACGCCTGACGTTCATAGAGTGCATCATTCTGTTATCGCAAGGGAAACTGACAGCAATTACGGGTTTAATCTGACAATATGGGATCGATTGTTTGGAACCTGGATTGAGCAGCCTGAGAAAGGCCACATCGATATGGATATCGGCTTATTGGTTTTCAGACACAAGAAGCCTACAGAACTACCCTGGTGTCTGATGCTGCCATTTCGAAAATAGTCATTTCTAAGAGAACCGGTATTAACGCATAATCCGTACACAATAAATTTTTACGCTATATCTGATGCCCAATATTCATAGAACGGCGATTGTCAGCGAGCATGCCCGTGTTGACCCTTCAGCAAAAATAGGCCCGTATTCCATTGTTGATCACGGTGCTATCATTGGTCCTGATTGCGTGATCGATAGTCATGTGCGAATTTATTCCCCGGTCCGTATGGGCTCTGGCAATCGTGTTTTCCATGGAGCCCTTCTTGGTAGTGAGCCGCAGGACATAGGTTATCGTGTGGAAAACGCCAAGCTGCTGACCATCGGTGACAATAACCACTTCAGAGAGTACGTCAATATCAGCGGTGGATTGAAAGAAACGCAGGGTACTGTAATTGGCAATGGTAATTACTTGATGAACGGTTCACACGTCGGCCATGATTGTGTCCTTGGTGACCACAATATCCTGGTTTCAAACGCTGCTGTGGGGGGGCACGTCAAGATCGAGCATCATGTTTTTTTGTCCGGCCAGGTTGCCGTACATCAATTTTGCCGTATCGGAGCCTACGTGATGGTGGGAGGGGTTAGCGGTGTGCGCCAGGATGTCCCGCCCTATTGCATGGTAAATGGTCAATATGCGCGCTATGTCGGAATAAACATGGTTGGTTTGAAACGCAATGGTTTTGATCAAAAACTGCGCAGCACCATCAAGCGGGCCTACCAGAAATTATTCAATTCTAACCTCAAACGAAACGAGGCTTTGAGGCAGATCAGATCCGCTGCATCAACCGAACAGGAGCAGGCAATAATTGAATTTGTCGAGCAAACCAAACGTGGTCTTGTCTCAGCATAAATTCACGCTTCGCCCGTGAGGCCCTGCAGTATCAATTCGACAATGGCGTCAGATGAACCGAAGTAGGGTTCAGTGGATATTCTGATATCGGGATACTGGGCAATAATCTTGTTAATCTCAGCCGGGACGTCAGTCACTACGTGTCTCCCTGCCACCAGAAAGTAAGGTAATATTCTGATCGACGTTGCCCCTGCCTCGATTAAATTTATCCCTCCCTGGACGATATTCGGTTCGGCCAGTTCGAGAAACGCACAGTTTACCAGCTCAAATCCAGTCGCAACAGAAGCTATTTTTCTGGTCAGGGTTCTAATTTCCTGGTTTGACTCTGGTCTCCTGCTGCCATGGGCGACGATCAAAAGTGCATTCATCAGTGGTGCCTAAAATAATGGTGGAAAAGTTTCTGTTTGACTGCATAATATCACTCTACAAATATAATCGGGCAAAACAGGACGATGAATAATACTGCGGAAAATCTGATCGACCAAACTTCTACCCCATCCTCAACCAATGCAGAGCTCATGGAGCGTCGACAGCAGGCGGTGGCCCGCGGTGTGGGAGCTATTCATCCGGTATTTGCCAAACGCGCTGAGAACGCCACAGTCTGGGATGTTGAGGGGCGCGAGTATATTGATTTTAGCGGTGGAATTGCGGTTCTTAATACGGGTCACATCCATCCAAAGGTAAAGCAGGCGGTGGCGGAACAGCTCGAAGCGTTTACCCATACCTGCTTCATGGTGCTCGGGTATGAAAATTATATCGAGCTGTGCGAAAAACTGAATACCCTGGTGCCCGGAGATTTTGCGAAGAAAAGCGCGCTCTTTACTTCGGGTTCCGAAGCAGTTGAAAATGCAGTGAAGGTGGCTCGCGCATGGACCAAACGTGCTGGTGTGATCGCATTTACTTCAGGCTATCATGGTCGCACCATGGCAACCCTTGCATTGACCGGCAAGGTGGCTCCCTACAGTGTGGGTATGGGACTGATGCCCGGGGCAGTGTATCGGGCTCAGTTCCCCTGTCAAACACAGGGTGTGAGTGAAGATGATGCGATGGATTCCATTGAAAGAATATTTAAAAATGACGCTGAACCTGCTGATATTGCAGCAATAATACTGGAACCCGTTCAAGGAGAAGGAGGGTTTTATGTCGCTTCTCCATCATTTATGCAGCGATTGCGGGCACTCTGTGATCAACACGGTATCGTTTTGATTGCCGATGAAGTGCAGACCGGCGCAGGGCGCACCGGAACCTTTTTCGCCATGGAGCAAATGGGCGTATCCGCCGATATTACCGCTTTTGCCAAATCCATTGCCGGCGGGTTTCCGTTGTCCGGGATTACTGGAAGGGCGGAAATGATCGATGCCATTGCTCCCGGTGGTCTCGGTGGTACCTATGGCGGTAGCCCCATCGCCTGTGCTGCTGCGCTTGCGGTACTGGAAGCCTTCGAGGAAGAGAATCTCGTTGAGCGATCAGTAGAAATTGGTGGTGTGATGAAACAACGCCTGGATAACCTCGCTAAAGCATATCCTCAAATTGGTGAGGTGCGTGGCCTCGGGGCTATGGTCGCGATGGAGTTTTTTAAGGATGGCGATGTAAGCCAACCCGATGCTGAGTTAGCGGGAAAGATGCTCGCTCTGGCAAGGGAGAAGGGGCTAATCCTGTTGACCTGTGGCACCTACGGCAATGTAGTGCGTATTCTGGTATCGCTTACGGTTCCTGACCAGCAACTCAATCAGGGTCTTGATATCATAGAGGAATGCCTCAAAGAGTTGCTGGGTTAAGCAACAATCTGGCTGATTTCAATATAAGGGTTACCGCCCGACCTTTGTCCAGGACACGCGAAGTCTGACTGAAATCAGTAGCGGTCTGTATCGCTTCCATAATAATGTTCACCTCTCGGTTGTTTTGGTTATGAAAAGCAGCTAACAATGAATATTGAGGGGATGTTTAATCAGATCAGCCTGCATCGGCGCGGTAATTGATTCTGTCAGTTTGTCGCAGTGCCCGATAAATTCCAATCGGATTAATTTTGTGGTTTTGACTGTAATGCAATTGCATATTACGATATTTCTAGTAATATAGTTGACAAATATATGAAATAACCCCATAATTCCCAGTATGGAACTGGAAACTGCCGCACTAATACTAAGCAAGATTGGCAATCCGACACGGTTGAAAATCGTTCGTTTACTGGTCCGCGCAGGTGATCAGGGGTTGCCCGTTGGTGCTATACAGAAGAAATTAAAAATTCCCGGTTCTACGCTGACACATCACATTTCGCATTTAAAAAATGGCGGACTGATATATCAGGAACGAGTACAGGCGACCTTGTTTTGCAAAATGGATTACGATCGATTGAACCAGCTGGTTACTTATCTGACCGAGGAATGTTGTATCGAAGATGTCGCGGGAATCAACAATAAGGTAGCCTGATTTTTTACAATTAAAATTACGATATTACTAGTATTATGGTTGAAAACATTATCAAGCCCGACAGAAATCACCTTCGATACTTTATTGGCAAATCGGGTTGGACAGGTTCGTTGGTAAAAGATCCGGTATTTTTAACCCTGGTTGCTATTACAGTTTTACTGACCGCACTGGATTATTCTCAGGTTGGCCAAAGTTTCGAATTTCTGCTGCAATCGATGTGGGAAATGCTACCCTTTTTTGCGCTCGCAATTGGGCTTGCAGCATATGCGAAAGCAACCAGTGCAGATAGAAGGCCATAGCCATATTCCTTGGCAAGTGGCTGGCTTTTGCATTTTTCCTTGAAAGCCTGATGCTTGCCTACATTTCTCCCGACTGGATAAGCGAGTATGTTGGTGCAGACAATGTATTTGCCATTCCGGTCGCTGCAATCGTCGGCGTACCATCTTATCTCAACGGTTATGCCGCAATACCACTGATATCGGGATTGCTCGAAATGGGAATGACTTCTGGTGCAGCGATGGCATTTATAACCGCCGGCGCGGTTTCATCTATACCAGCCGCTATCGCGGTATTTGCGCTGGTCAAGAAGCCGGTATTTGCTCTATATCTGTTCCTGGGTTTGACCGGATCCATACTAACCACATGGCTATATCAGCTTTCCGGTGGCGTAATTTAGGTTTGATCCTGAACAGGGTCAGGCAAATCCGGGGGCAGACCAGGTTTCCATCATTTTCGTACGGGCTTCGTGAAGTCGATCCGACATCAAGGTTGCAAAACACTTCATAAGCTCATAGCCCAGTTCGGGATCTTCATCGCATGTTTTTCGTAAACCTTCGCCGTCGAATTCGATGACCTCGGTATCAGAATTTGAAATAGCCTCAAAGGTCCAACGATACGGAGGAAACAGCCATGACCACCCCAGTACATCTTTTTCTCCCAGCGTTTGCACCACTAATGGGGGGCCGTATATAGAGGGAACTTCAACGGAGACACGCCCGCTAATGACGATATAAAAATGCCTGGCTGACTGATCTTGTCTGAACAAATGTTCACCTTGTCGGAAAGATAAAACCCGACTGGCATCCGCCAATTTTTGAATGAGTTTGCCAGACATACTTTGAAAAGTACCGTGAGACTGAAGATAGGCGCTAATATCGAGTGGAACTGTTGTGTTCATTGGTTGAGTCTCTTTCAGGATATTGCCGAGCATACATTATACATATGGGACTATGCTGCAGATGTTGACGGATATCAATAAACCTGCAAAGAACATTGCTCCGTGATATGACAATCAGGCAGTTCGCTGGTAGATCTGACCTGATATGAGGTTCTGTAATTTAAATACCCTATTTTCTTGCCAGCCTGTAATATCGTACTGGAAATTCTCGGCATCAGGTGTATCCTCTACCGGGTAACAGAATAATCATCAGGAGAAATCTATGATAAAAGGCCTACACCACAATGCTTATCGCTGCCGTGACGTCGAACAGACACGAAAATTCTACGAAGATTTTCTCGGATTACCGCTGGCAAATGCTTTCGAGATCAAGCAAACCAAGAGCGGTAGAGAAACCAAAACATTGCATGCCTTTTTCCAAATGGACGATGGTTCGTTTCTGGCTTTTTTTGAGGCGCCGGACATACCTTTTGAATTCAAGCAGCAACACGATTTTGATTTGCACATAGCCCTTGAGGTTGAGCCAGAGGACATTCAACTGATGTTTGAAAAGGGCAAGTCTGCCGGTATCGAGACACGTGGGATCTCAGACCACGGATTTATTGATTCCATTTATTTCCGCGACCCCAACGGGTATGTTATTGAATTGACAGCAAGGCGGCCGGATCACGACGAACAAATCAGGGTTGCCAGCCAATTATCCCACCAGGTTCTGGATGGTTGGCAGCGGAGAAAACGTTAAAGAACCCGGGTTGCATTGTGCTACCGGGCCCCAAGTGCATTGAGCACCTTTTTCTGAAAATCATGAACCGCATGCTCGCTAAAGTAACTACGATCCGCGTTAGCGACGAAGCGACCCTGATGATACCCCGCACTATGCAGCCCTTTCTGAACAGCTTCACACAAAGGAATATCCTCGTTTCGAACCCCGTCCACAAAATCGATAACCTGCTGCTGTTCCGCGGTTGGAGTTTCCGAGGGAAAATACCACTCACAAACCTGAATGGTTTTCTCCGGCCCATCCGGCAAATGATGAAATACATTCAGATAACCGCCGGGATAAACCTCCAGGCAGAAGTTAGGCCACAGTAGCCAGCTACCGAATTCACGTTCAACATCGGCTTTACCTGCTTCGTCACAGGTGCGAGTATAAGCGGTTTTATCGCCCACACCACAACTGGCATGGCTGTGAAAACGGTCATGAACAGTTATCTGATAGGAATCCATATCCAGCGATCCACTGGCCAGTCCGGGATGTTGATTGGGACAGTGATAACAT
>CAYOGN010000189.1:0-17381 GCA_964403545.1 uncultured Gammaproteobacteria bacterium | reverse complement strand
TCTATTGCGAAATCCGACAGGTCGGGTGTCTTATAGCCGCGAATAACGCTTAATTCATCCATGCCGATTTCGCCGAAACCGACATCATCCAAAAGGATATAGACAATATTAGGTGCCTTGCCACCATTGTTCTTACGAATTTCAGCGAGCTTTGTGTCGATCGCCGCATCATCAGCCGCCCAGGCCTGGCCATTTTGCGTTTCTAGAATGGAGTATTCAGCATCGTGAATAATTGGGTCCTGGGCATTCGCCACGTTTACTCCAGATAGAAGGAGGAACACTGAGACTATTCCCGCAAAAAGAAATTTCAGATTATATTTGTGCATTATTTTTTTACTATAGTTTAGATGCTAGTTTGTTTCGCAACAGTGTTTAAAGATAATTGAGGGCCTATATTATTGATTTCATTTAGTTATTGTTTGACAGATAATCCGACAGTATTTGATCGCACAATGCGGACATTGATTGCCTTCGTTTTTTGCATAACCTTGCTAAGGCTAAATGATCAGCCGTAGTAACAAACGTAACAATTCTCCGGCTCCGTGCCTGATCTGCAGGAATATTTGGACGACCCAATCTAGAATGAGGTGCATTGTGTTTATCTCTTCTTAGTGCCATCATTGTATAAGTCTAATATTGTCACAACTATGGTTTACCGGCAATATTAACTATAATATTTCCATTCGAGTATCAAAAATCAGACAAAATCATGCATCCCGTTCAATTTTCGGTGTTATTCAACTCTATTGATGAATTAGCGGAGAAAACAGGTTTTGATTTGCAATTTTGTCAGTTTGAAGGCGGCCAACCGTTACTAAAAACAAAGACAACCATACTTCCTTCTGTTTTGAGCACAGCATTTTATTTCAATAAATCCTTTCATCAACGAGGTATCGCACCTGAAGGTTATTTTTCATTCGGAATGCCACAAAGGCATAGTAATTTACGCTGTGTGGGAAAATTAATTGGCTCTGATTATTTAGTTGATTTTAATGCGCGCAGTGGATTTGATATGAAATCGGAAAGTAATTTCACTGCCAATACTATTCATGTAAAAGTTGATCGGATGCTGGATACTGCCGACATACAGGGTATCGATTTATCCGCTTTGGGTAAAACAGATTACGCTGTACCCAAGCTCGTTGACCCGGCTAAACTCCGGCTATTGCAGGAAGCGATCCTTAACGCAGAAAACCTGGTTTCGATCCTGGAGCACGAGCCATTGGAAAAAGTAGATATAGCGGCAGCAGAAGATGTCGTCTACCGAAAACTTGCTGATTGCCTGGATTTTTCTCAACGAGATAGTTCTATATCATTTTCAAATCGAATAGCTGCTATGCGGCGGGCAATAGCCTATATTCGATTAAACTATCGCGAATCGATCACGATCACTGATATTTGTCGCGCCTGCGCTACTACCGACCGAACTCTTGCGAGAGTTTTCCAAGAGGAGTTTGGAGTGACACCCAAACAATATTTGTCGCTAGTCAGACTATCGAGCGTACGCCGGGACTTGTTTCAGAAAAATCAAAAAAATCAGAAAAAGAGTATTCGGGATATTGCAATTTCCAGGGGCTTTTGGCACATGAGTCAATTCGCTAAAGATTATAAAAATCAATTTGGCGAGTTGCCGTCACAAACACGGCTATAACAATAATGGCTTTATTTTGCTGGGCCAGTTGTTGCGACGGATATAGTGGATTGTGCCGCGAACCGATCCGGAAGGGTCAGATAAACGACACGTCTTGTTGCGGACCTGGTTACGACTCGCATTGAGTACTATTGAGAATTAATCCGGTGATAACGTTACGTCTTTCTAAAGCTGAGGAGTTGGCAGCTTTCCATGACATCGAGCGCCAACCTCACGCCCAACCTTTTCTCATCAACTATACCCTTGAGCGACACCAGCAAGGTTTCGTTACCGCGGAAATTATCTATCTAACTATTGTTCACGAGTCTTTTGATTTGGTTGGCTATATTATTCTGGAAGTTGAAGGTGACGGCAAAAGTATCGAATTTCGACGAATCGCCATTGACCAAAATTGTCTGGGCATCGGCCAGCTAACCATTCAGGCGTTGGAAAGCTTTTGCCAGGAGACACTACAAGCCGAGCGAATCTGGCTCGACGTATTCGACGACAATCACAAAGGGATGCACATCTATGAGAAGCTTGGTTACCTGCGCTTTGGTGAGCAAGATGAGGGCGGGCGTAACATGTATCTTTACGAAAAATGGCTATAGGGCACGAATGGAAAATTACCCTGTTCGACTTTGAGACCTGCGATTGCGAGGCCATTGTGGCATAGAAAGAATACCCGGTATGCAACATACAGAGAAGCGATGCCTGTGGTCACTTGAATCGATAGTTTGCAGCTGAAATTAATCAGTTAGCTGTATAACTCCAGTTCGCCAATATTTTTAGCCCTGGATTTTGTCAGTCTCCGGTACTTCTTCTTAACAGGATCACTCAATTCATCGTGCAGCTCAACACTCATTCGTATTGAGCCGATATCAGAGTTTCCTGCTACGACGTCTTGAGGGTGAACTTGCTCCAGGCGTGCGGCCTTATTCACTTCGGGTCCAATCAATGTAAATTGGTGACGGGTAGTTGATCCGAAATCGCCACTTAATACCAGCCCGATATGTAGACCAATTCTCAGCTGCAGCGGTTCCTTCCCGATAGAAATTGAAGAGACTGCTGTAACTGCTTCCTCCGCGGCCCGTAACGCCTCCAGGGATTTGATGTTGGCAAGCTCCCCGTCCGAAAGCACCCAGAAAGCCATTAGTCCATCGCCAATAAATTTATCGATGTGCCCGCCACGATTTGTGATCGGCAGGGATTGTGCATTGAAGAACCTCTGCACGATGTCGGCCGTTCTGGTCGGGGCAAGTTCATTTGCATACCGGCTAAAATCCGTAACATCAGAAAACCAGACAATTACTCGGTCTACCCTGTAATCTGTCAGATGTCCGCTACCTGACTGGAGACGCCTGCTGAGTGCGTATTCATTCGTGTAGGCATGTAGAATCCGTGTATCGTCCTCCAGTTGTTTGCTTAGGGTCGCAGTCTGGATGCTGGCATCCTTGAGCTTCAGGGAAATAACCTTGGCTACATTTCTCCAGATGACGTCTGCCTGAGGATGGTTTTCAATACTTTTTTTGTTTATTTCCAGAAGTTCAGCATGGCTTTCGCTGACAACAAGGTCATACCAGCGTCGACAACCGTTTCCCAAAAGGTTTTGTTCGCCGACAACCTCATTTTTTCGACGCATGAAAAGCGTTCGGTTATCCTCCCTGACCGCTACTGACCCATCCACGATGACCCATAGCGACTCCGCGGTGTCACCATGACGGCAAACATAATCATGTTCTGAGTATCGATATGGTCGGGGGTCCAGTGCCATAATGTCAGCAACATTATCAACAAGCCCACTGGCCTCAATGGACTTTTCATATCTCGCTGTAAGAGTTTTTGGGAGGATGGATTCTGTCTTCTTCGCCATCGTAGAAAGTCTTTGTGTTGAACTCAATCTATTGCCACCCGCAACAGAATAAATTTTCAGTTTTCAAGTGGAGTGTACCCCCACGCTACTGCAAACAACCGTGTCTATGTTGATTTGGATCAAACTTCAGATACTTTCAAGAAGTTCAGTATTTAATGGCCCAATTTCTAACAGGAATCATTCGCAATGGCTGGTTCCCTCATCCCTGATTATTTTATTGTAAATATTGTATTAAAACCCAGGGACGTACCACGGTTTTACCGGCCTTAAACTACGCTGCGCTGAATCTTGCGGGTTAGAATTGCCGATTCATACACGCTTACGTATACTGGCGATATTTCAAAGTCCCGCAATATCAACGATCGGTAGTACCATGTTCAGTCACTTTACCCTTGGATCCAACGACCTTGGTCGTGCTAAAAACTTCTATACTGCGGTGATGGCAGTCATCGGCCAGGAATTAATTTCGGCTTCACCCGACCATGGCTATTTAAAGTTCGGATTGCCCGACCACCGATACCCGCACCTGTTTATCAGTAGACCATTCGATACTCTACCCGCGACCTGGAGCAACGGTTACCATCTGGCGTTCAACGCCCAGTCCACTGATATCGTCGACCGATTTTATGAGACTGCTATGGCGCAAGGCGGATTTGATGATGGCATCCCCGGCATCAGGCCGCACTATGCCAAAGATTATTATGGCACCTATGTACGGGATCCCGATGGCAACAAACTGCAAGCAGTTTGCTACACCGAAGGCCGGTCCTGTGGTGCAACGGGTGAAACCATCTCTCACATTACTATTGGGCTGGCGAACCTTGCGCGCGAACGCGTTTTTTATACCGCAGTGCTTGCCATTCTTGGCATCGAAGAACTTGCCGAAGAGGGTGATGCTGAATCTGTGGGATACGGATTTGACGGGTGTGATTTGCCTATTGTGTACGTACAACCCCCTTATGACAAACGGCCCGCGACATGGGGCAACGGCACCCATACTGCGTTTTCGGCAAAGACCCGCGAACAGGTGGATCAATTTTATTCCATGGCCATTGCCAATGGTGGAACCTGTGATGGACCACCAGGACCAAGATCACAATATTCGCCGCACTACTATGCGGCGTATGTACGTGATCCGGTAGGAAATAAATTACAGGCGGTGTGTCGTGAGCCGGCATGAGTGGTGCCTTTGGCTGCGGTCAATTTTTAAAACTTGCTATTTCAAAAACATAACAGCGCCCTGGAGCGGGTGATGGGAATCGAACCCACATTAAGAGCTTGGGAAGCTCCCGTTCTACCATTGAACTACACCCGCTTGTGTTTTACCTGTGTTTGCAGACTATGGAGTTTGTGCATTTCAGTCAAGGGGCACCTGATTCATCCGGTTCAGTCATAAAAGCTGTTGCTCAAACGGGTAGGTAGATAATACTTCGGTACCCGTTTCCGTGACTCGCACCATCTGCTCAAGCTTGACACCTTCACCGCCATGTATTGAACCGCTGAAGCTTTCAACACATAACACCATATCAGGTTCGATCACACCGTCATAGTGGCGATGACCATCTTCCGGATAATACAGCTTGGGATATTCGTCTGACATCCCGACACCGTGAAAAGCGCAGGGGTAGTGATGGGCGAGAAACTCTTCCCGGCGCGGATAAATGCATTCAATGAGATCTCTGAATGACATTCCCGGAACAATGCATTTAATATTATGCTGGACTTCATCGTAGGCGTGGCAATACGCACTACGTTGGTGGGCCATGGCTGGTTTATCGCCGCATAGCCAGGTACGCGAAATATCTGCGAAATATCCAAATGGACCCACCATATCGGTATCGAAGGCAACCAGTTCGCCGTTTTCGATAACCTTGTCGGTGGCTTCCTGTAGCCAGGGATTGGTCCGTTGTCCCGATGCCAGCATGCGTCCTTCGCTCCAGTCACCATCGTGGGCAATATTTACCTGGGACAGAATAGACCATAGTTGATTTTCGGTAATACCCGGCTGCATTGATGCCCGCATTTGATCCATGGCATATTCCGCCACCGCAATAGAGTATCCCATGCACGCTAATTCTTCACTGGACTTGATGAATTTGGCCCGTTCAACCAATACTCCTGCGTCCACCACATGGATTCCCTGAGCCTCAAGGGCGTAAAAAACATCGGCTGGCATATATTCCACGGCTACCGAAGGTTTGTTTTCTGTGATCCCGATTTCGCCAAGGCAGGTTTTTACTTCGCGCGCGAAGCGTGCGGCACTCCGGGATAGATCGAAGCCACTGTCAAAGGGGTTGAATCCATCGCTGGACCGATATTGATCTACAAGATCACAGGTCTGGTGGGATGCGCCGTGCATCACTAGCGGCCCGTCGGCGGGGACAAACAAATAGAACATTGGAATTCGTGACTGAAACAACGGGTATTCACGAAAATCAATGGCGTACCGTAAACTGATCGGACTAGTCAACACACACAATGGAACGCCTTGTTTGATCATTGCGTCACGTATGCGTTGCAATCGATATTGCCGCATTCGTGGCAAATCAATTTTGGGCGGAATGAGCCGTTCAAGCATGGGGTTCGTGTTTTAATACCTGTCCGGCCCGAAATTTATCCCAATGTGTAATCCGGTTCCAGTAAATTTTGTGTCAGGATTCATAGCCAGTGAAATATTTATAAAGCTGAACAAGTCAGGGGCCAGAATCCGATTTACAATGCGTTTCAGAATGCATCGTCCCGATGCTCATGTCACAAGGTAGGTTGCAAACCCCACTGTTATGGTTTTAATGATTGAGTATGTCGAGTTTATCCGGCGCCATGCCCGCTTTCTGGGGTTCGGGCTTCTGCTGACATTTACCTCGAGTGCAGGCCAGACATACTTTATCGGTATGTTCGGCCCGGAAATACGTGAGACTTTCAGCCTCAGTCATACTGAATGGGGGGGGCTCTACCTGATTGGAACTTTGTGCAGTGCCTTGATACTACCCTGGAGTGGTCACCTCATCGACCGGGTTGATCTCCGGCTTTACGTCACTGTAGTGGTAATTGGGCTTGCTATTGCCTGTCTGTCGATCAGTGTTGCGCCAACTGTACTGTTGCTTACGCTGTCTATTTTTCTACTGCGCCAATTTGGTCAGGGATTGACCAGCTTTGCATCGATTACTTCCATGGCGAGGTATATGACCCGTGGTCGTGGCAAAGCCATCGCTATTGCCTCAATGGGTTATTCCGCCGGCGAAGCTGTTCTTCCTTTTATTGCGGTATTGGCCATTGCAGCAATTGGCTGGCGGTTCACCTACTTGTTAACCGCCATTTGCGTTTTGGCAATGTTACCCGCAATCCTGTGGTTGTTGCGTGATCAGCATGCACGCCACCAGACACATATAGAGGGAATCGCCCAGGAAAATAGTCAGGGGTGGTCTTCGATTCCGAGTAAAACCCGCCGCGAGATGCTCACAGAAGCAAGATTCTATCTGCTATTGCCTGCCGTTCTGGCACCTTCCTATATCTTGACTGCCCTTTTCTTTCATCACCTTACACTGGCTCAGAGTAAAGGGTGGTCTGGCCTCTGGGTAACTGGTAACTACTGGGTGTATGCCCTGTGTAGTGTATTGGCATCATTGGTAGCTGGCCCCATGATCGACAAATTTACTGCGGTTCGGGTGGTTCCTTATTATCTGACCCCAATGGCGATCGGATTGTTGATGTTGGTGCCTGCGCAGAACCCGATCTGGGTTATTCCGTATATGGTGTTTATCGGGTTGAATACAGGTATCTACCATACCGCAATTAATTCACTATGGGCCGAACTTTACGGGCTCCGATATCTTGGTGGAATCAAATCCATCATAGGGGCATTCGGCGTTTTTGCCAGCGCCCTGGGCCCGGTCACTATTGGTGCCATGCTCGACTATGGATTTGGCTTTGATCAGGTGTGCGTGGTATTTGCAATCATCTGCGTAGTAGCAACGGGTTTGATGGTTATCGGTCTCAGGAAGTTTCAATAGGCTCCCGGAGTCACTATCGCTGCTCCAGCATCTCCTGTTCCATGGATAAAAATACCTGACAGGCATGGATTCGACTACCCGCTCCAAACACAGGCAAATGGTCAAATTTCGACCCGTCAGTAGCACGATAAATTTCATCAAATGAGATCAGATCATTGCCTCCTTCTCGCATTGCTTTTCGCATATCCACTCCTCATCGATCCAGGCCAACTCCCCGAAAACGGGAGCGAACAGTGAAAAACGCGCCAATATTGAGCAGTGGCTCTGGCGGTATCCATGCTCCTGGTACTGAAGCAAGGCAGTCACTAATGGTTTGTGAATATTCTTTATTGGCATAATCGGCGATGGCTGTGCCAAAGGCAGTTCCGCGACTGACTCCGGAACCATTGTAACCCCCTGCAAGATAAATATTTTTACCCTGACGGCCAAAGAAATTTGTCCCGTTGCGGGAGATTCCTTCTACACCAGACCAGGAATATTCAAATGGCACCTGCGCTAACTGTGGAAACCGCTTGTCCAATGCAGCCCGGTGAATAGCTTGTCGATGGGCTAATTTTTTCTCCGACAGTAATTTCGATCTATTGAATTCAGCCGTATTTCGAATACACAATCGATGGTCCCTGGTCAACCGCACGGTTGCACCGCCACCATGGAGAGAAATGACTCCCCATTCTGATTCACTACCGAGACTGGCTAGCTCCTGGTTGTTTAGCGTCCGGGTAAAACTGCCTGACAAAGTGCTGCCAGTGATACGGGAGCGCAGGAACCCGAGTGTGGATGCCTCATAATTCATTGCCAGAATAAGGTTATCCGTCTTTACTTCACCCGCAGAAAGGTAGAGGGTCAATGGTTCCCCGTATTCAGTCCCGAGTACCGGGCTTTGCTCATATAGTCTGACGTTTGCAGGTAATGTGTCCGCAAGTCCGCGCACCAGGGCAGCCGGTTGTAGCAGGGCTCCGCCAGTAACATGAACGCCGATGTGATAGAGACTTGTGCCCAGCCGATCCGATAAATCAGCTTTATCCAGTGGCGTATGATCAATCTCAAGGGTTTCGAGATAGTGCAAGAAGTGGGCATACTCCTTTACTGCCATTCGATCAGCCGTGGTATGATAAATGCCCTGCTCACTCCATTGACAATCGATGGCATTAGCGGAGACTTGTAACCGTAACAGATCCAGACCAGCCCCATTGATACGATTCACCCGCTGGTAATTTTCAATCTGGTCCGGAACAACGCCACCCGGAAACTGGCTCGCAGCAACGGCAAAACCGGAATTGCGCCCGGAAGCCCCCTGCCCGACAATCCGCGCATCCAACAACAGTATTTCCTGATCGGGGCGATGTTCGCTCAGCCGACGAGCGCAGGCCAACCCCGTTAACCCGGCACCAACCACTACCCACGGTACCCGGTGGGCTCCGCTTAAAGACTCTCCAGCCTGACGTTCAGGTAAAAGCTCCGTCCAACCATGCAGGTCCGTGGGAAAGTTTGTATTGGCGTGTGTCATGAACAAAAATCGTACTACATATCGTGGCCAGAATCGATGGCAGGCAGTAGCACAGCAAAACAAATGTGTGTCACCAGGAATCCGGGGCTCAAATAACGGACTTCTGTGTTCAGTCTATCAATTCAATTACATTCGTTGTACTGTGAGAGTAACTTTTTTCACACCATCCGCGGGTAGCAGACAAGATGGAGAAGTCTCAAAATAACAAGCTAAATCAGGTGGTGTCCGACTCGGTGCGAGCTCGTGAATCACGCAGTCGGGGTTATCGTGAACAGGCGCTGAAAATGTATCCACATATTTGCGGGCGCTGTGCGCGTGAATTTAACCGCAAGATTCTCCATGAATTGACTGTGCATCACCGTGATCACGATCATGACCACAATCCAGCCGACGGAAGTAACTGGGAACTGCTGTGCCTGTATTGTCATGACAATGAGCACCAGAGACAGCTGGAAGGGCAGCAGAGCAAACCAGCAGCTGGCGACGACAAAAACACGGTGTCAACCTATAATCCGTTTGCCGATCTGAAGTCGTTGCTGGAAGATAAAAAATAGTGTTCCGGACAGTAGGGAAGCGGCGGCGACTACGGTTTCCCAAGCTCGTCCTGGAAAAATTTGGCAAGCAATACAAACTCTTGCTGCCGTGGCGAAGAATGACGCCACAGGAACCCTATCTGCCGTGAGATTTTTTTTCCTTCCAACGGTCGGACCTGTACCCGCGTTGCTCTGACAATGCCGGCATCTATCGCCATCCCAGGGAGCAAAGTCAGGCCAAGGCCATTGTCGACCATCTGAACCAGGGTGTGAAGACTGGTGGCTTTAGACCCGGATAGGCCCGCCGCAGGGCCGGTAAAATACCCGGGAGCAGGAATGGGCTGATAGTGGGGATTACCCCGAGCCGTAACTGGCCTGTCAGTGAATCGCCCGAGGCATTGACCAGATCAACAATTTCCTCGACATCGATCAGCACCTTGCGTGCCCGGTCAACCGTTTCCTCGCCCAACGGGGTCATCATCACCGAGCGCCGGGTACGTTCAATCAATACTTTACCAAGCACCGTTTCCAGTCCCTTGATGCTGGCACTCAGACTCGACTGGGCAATGAAGCAGGCTCCCGCTGCCCGCCCGAAATGCCTGTGATCAGCCACCGCAACCAAATGTCGAAGCTGGGTCAAGGAGGGTAAATGTTTAAACCGAGCCATAGCAGGGTCAGATACTAATCGATATATTAAATAAAAAAGTAATTTAATTTGTTTTACAAATTTGTTGTATATACCTACTATTCACCTGCAGGGTCGAATGATCGACTTTGAAAACCAAAGAGAACGAACATGACTAAAATTCCTCACGCCCTTTTTCATACCCGCGTCCGCAATGAAGCGCTTGGTGGTCCCAATCCATTCGAGTGGAAGGAACTCACCAGCGACGATGTTTTCAAAGGTGCAAGGGTAGTACTATTCTCGCTTCCTGGCGCCTTCACGCCTACATGCTCGACCAGCCACCTGCCCCGCTACGAAGAACTCTACGAAGAATTCAAGGCATCTGGCGTTGACAAGGTGGTGTGTCTTTCGGTCAACGATGCCTTCGTCATGTTCCAGTGGGGCAAAAGCCAGAATGCGGACAGGGTATTTCTGTTGCCTGATGGCAACGGGGAGTTTACGCGCAAGATGGGAATGTTGGTGGACAAGTCCAATCTCGGCTTCGGAATGCGGTCCTGGCGTTATTCCATGCTCGTCGATGACGGTAATATTGAGAAAATGTTTGTCGAAGAGGGTTTTGCTGATAATGCCCCGGACGACCCATTCGAAGTCTCGGATGCCGATACCATGCTCGCCTATGTGAAATCCTGACAAGTTGGCAAGAGAGTGCTCTTGATCTAACCTTTCTTTTTGCCTGTTTTCTTTTTTGCTGACTTTTTCTTTGCGGTCTTCCTTTTCGTCTTTTTTCTGGTTACTTTCTTTTTTGCCGATTTCTTCTTTGCTACCTTTTTCTTCACCACTTTCTTCTTGCTGCGTCCCGGCTTCGCATGTTTTAAAAGCTCCTCGCAATCTTCCAGGGTCAGCGTTTTGGGCTCTTCAACCTCCTTCGGTATTCGCGCATTCTTTTCCCCGTCTGTGACATAGGGACCATAGCGGCCATTCAGAACCTGAATTCCCGCTTCGGTGAAATCAAGAATTAGTCGATTAGCGTCGCGCTCCTTTTTTTCAGCCACCAATCGGAGAACTGTATCCAGCTCGACGGTATAGGGATCGTTATCTTTGCCCAATGAGACAAACTTGTCGGCGTATTTGACATAGGGTCCAAAGCGACCGATCGCCACCGTAAGCTTTTCGCCCTCGGCAGTTTGGCCCATATCTCGCGGCAGTTGAAACAGGTCAAGAGCCTCCTGCAAGGCAATGAAATCCAGTTTCTGTCCCGGCCTGAGACTCGCAAATTTTGGTTTGTCTTCATCATCGCGAGTGCCGATCTGGGCATAAGGTCCGTATCGGCCCATACGTACCGATATCGGCTTGCCGGACTCCGGGTCGGTGCCAAGGGTTCGAGCCTGGATGACTTCGTCCCGACTGACGGACTCATCTTTATCTTCAATCTGTTTACTGAAAGGTCCCCAGAACTCCTTCATCAACGGCACCCATTTTTTCTCCCCCCTTGAAATTTCATCCAGTGAGTCTTCCATTCTGGCGGTGAATTCGTAATCCACATACTGGGTGAAGTGTTGTGATAAAAAACGGTTAACAATCTTGCCAATATCGGTGGCTTCGAATCGTCGCTGCTCCAGGGTCACATACTCGCGATTCAGCAGCGTGCTAACAATGGATGCATAGGTTGAAGGCCGACCAATACCATACGCTTCCAGCGTCTTGACCAACGACGCTTCATTGAAGCGGGGGGGTGGTTCGGTAAAGTGTTGTTCCGGGCGAATCTTGTGGAGCATAATGATATCGCCTTCCTGCATCGACGGTAAGATCACGTCTTTTTCGTACTTGTCTTTCTTGTCATCCAGACCCTCCTTGTACACCGACATGAAACCAGGAACACGAATGGTGGAACCGTTGGCACGAAATACCCCGGCATTTCCAGCGGCCATATCCACCGCAACGGTATCGATAGTAGCGTGACGCATCTGGCTGGCCATCGTACGCTTCCAGATCAAATCATAGAGGCGAAACTGATCATCACTCAGTCCGTTGCGAATTTTCTCTGGAATTCGGCCGACGGATGTAGGCCGTACCGCCTCGTGGGCTTCCTGGGCATTTTTAGACTTGTTTTTAAAAGTTCTTGGAACTTCCGGCACCATATCCTGGCCATAACGCTTGCCAATGAGCTGGCGAATTTCACTGATTGCTTCACTGGCAAGGGCCACCGAATCTGTCCGCATATAGGTGATTAGTCCTACTGCCCCACCTTCAATATCAATGCCCTCGTAAAGTTGCTGTGCCGTTTGCATCGTTCGGCGTGTGGTGAATCCCAGTTTGCGTGAGGCTTCCTGCTGAAGAGTCGACGTTGTGAACGGAGGGGCAGGATTACGTTTGCGTTCCTTTTTTGCGACCTTTTGCACCAGCAGGCTGCCATTGGCAGCCTTGCTTAGTGCGTTTTCAACTTCTCGTGCTCGCAGTTCTTCGGTAATTGAAAATTGATCAAGCTTTTCATTTTCAAAATATGTCAGTCTGCCAAAAAAAGTGGCCTCTTCGAAGCTTAGATCCGCTTCAATACTCCAGAATTCCCGGGGAATAAATTTGTCTATTTCCGCATCACGTTCGCAGATCATTCTGAGTGCCGGGCTCTGCACCCTGCCTGCGGACAAGCCAGTACGAACTTTTTTCCACAATAGCGGGGAAAGGTTGAAACCAACCAGGTAATCCAGGGCGCGGCGGGCCTGCTGGGCATCGATTAGATTGGTCGACAGTTCGCGTGGGTTTTCTACCGCCTTGCGTATCGCCGCCCTTGTGATTTCGTGAAACTCTACCCGGTAAACCGGTTTGTCCTTGAGCAGGTCCATTTCCTTGAGTAGCTCATACAGATGCCAGGATATGGCCTCTCCCTCTCTATCCGGGTCAGTGGCAAGGTAGAGTGCGTTGGCTTTTTTCATTGCCCGCGCAATCTTGTCAACATGCTTCTGATTTCGCTCGACAATCTCGTACTTCATTTCGAAATCGCGCTCTGTATCTACCGCGCCCTTCTTCGGAATCAGATCACGAATATGCCCATATGACGCCAATGCGGTAAATTCATTGTCCAGGTATTTGGACATCGATCTGGCCTTGGCCGGAGACTCAACTATGATTAGGGGTTTGCCCATGAGCAGTACAATCCTTATATTTTTTATATAGCTATTTGTTCACGCGTAGAAATGCAGCAAAAACCTTTACTCCATCCCTGACATTGATACAGCACTAGTGAATACAGGTATGAATTCCGTCCAGCACCAGTGATTCGGTTAGTTCAGTTATTCCCTCACCACCAGTGTAATTACTCAGTACCATCAGGATCACCCACTTGATATGGTCAATTTCAACTTGTTCCACGCCAAGCGCCATCAACTGATCGATGACCATTTCCCGGGAAACGGCATTGAGCACACCACACTGCTCCAGACTTAACAGAAGACCGCGAGCCTCCACGTCCAGGTGCTCGCATTCCTCTTCGGTATAATGTCTGATCGCGCCGTGGACACTATCGGGCATATCTTCCGGATGCAGTTCACACAGCACAGCAAGATTTTCAAGCCACTCAAATGCCTGATCAATCATGCCATGTTCGAACCCGGCCTGACTGAGCTCTACCATCAGGGTTTCCTGATCAGGTTCATATCCGTCATCGTCAAACATATAGTTTTCAAACAAATATATTAAGACATCTAACACACTTTCTTTCATTCACTCAGTTTTTGCAGTTATCTCTGGAATCATCGCCTGCGGCAGGCGCTGATAACCTCCTATGGATTCCGATATCAGCCCTTGCAGCTCAAGCCTTATTAGAATGGATGAAACTTGGTCTGCCGTCAATCCACTTAGGCTAATTAATTGCTCAATTGGGCAGGGAGAATGATCAATGAGCTCGAATATATCGACTAAATCGGGGTCCAGCACCGGTAAAACAAGGGGGGGAGCCTGAATGACACCTTGACAATCTGAACCGGGAAACTGCAATTCCCGCAGAATGTCCTCAATATTTTCTACCAGGGCAGCACCCTGGCGGAGCAGATAGTGGCAGCCACGACTGCCCGCAGCGTAGATCGAACCCGGGATGGCGAAAACTTCACGTCCCTGTTCCGATGCCAGACGGGCGGTAATCAGGCTGCCACTGCGTAGACCGGCTTCAACGACCAGGGTTCCGAGGGACAATCCGCTGATGATGCGATTGCGTTGAGGGAAATGTGATTTCTTTGGCGGTGTGCCTGGCGGATATTCAGTTACCACCAGCCCCTGTTGAGAGATTTGTTGCTGTAGCACCCTGTTTTTATACGGATACGCCTGATCGATACCGGTCGCAATCACAGCGATTGTATTGCCGTTTACATCCAGCGCTCCTCGATGCGCGCTACTGTCGATCCCGTTGGCCAGGCCGCTGGTTATGCAAAGCCCTGCGGCCGACAAATCGCTGGCGAACTGGCGCGCTGTCTGTTCCCCACTGCGCGAGCAGTGCCGACTACCCACGATAGCAATCTGCGGAGTTGCGAGCAACCGGGAGTCGCCAATAAAGAACAATCCCAGTGGAGCCATATCGATGTGATTCAGATAAGGCGGATAATCCGGGTGATTAAAAGGTAAAAATTTTGCCCCCAGATCAGACATCCTGGAAATGTCTCGTTCGATTGTGAGGGTGACCGCCCTGGACTCCACTATAGTGAACTCGGGTCCAGGACCAACTTTACGCTGGAGGAAGTCGGCCCGTTGCAGAACCGCTGAAAGTTCTTTAACCGAAGCACCTGTTACCGCTTCGGGAGACCCCAGATTTTCAACCAGAAATCGTTTCTGGTTCAGGCTGAATCCTTTTTTGTAGATCAGCCGCAGCCAATTCTTTGTCATGCCAACACTCCATGTTGATAGGTTGAATTCCGTTATATTGCAGTCATTACAGGTATCCCATGATCTGATTTTATTACCCGGTTACGGATTAATATACTTGTCGCCGATATTGATCGTCCGGGTAGCCTGCATAATCAATGCGTAGCTTAGCTTGTCAAACACTTTGAATACCATCATCAAGCCGGAAGATTCATCCGGTGGATCAAAGGTTTTACCCGTTACCGGGTCCTTGCGCCCAACTCGATGATACATGGCGCGTAAAACATGCCCGGGCTCCAACCCCTCACGATCACCACCGGAAATAATCACCACGTCAAAACGACCGACCTCCCTTACTCCTTTGGGCGCGTAGAGAATCCAGCCCTCCTGGTCATCCAGCGGCTCCCGTGGTTCGAAATAGGGTAGCGGAGCAGAATTATCGTTCGGCAAAATTCGGTCACCGGGTCCAATGTCCTCATTTGAGCTTACCATCACCAACTTTGAGATGTCTTCGTCTGCCCGAAGCATCTTGGCGTCTCCAAGGTGTCTGGTTTCAATACCGAGCAACTCCCCGGTCTCGGGATGTAGTATTGATTCACCAATATGAAATACGCGATATTCCCTGGCTTCAAGATCAGTCAAATTTCGGGCATAGAAATGGCTGTATTTTCCGAGGACAATCTGATCTTCAATTCCTTGTAGCACATAACCGGCTTCGTCCAGCTCACCCGGCTCAATTACCGCCGGTGAGGTAAGAAATGGTTCAATAACATTGGGTGGAATAGCGGGAATACCTCGATCCAGATCGCTACGTCGAATCTGGGGCTTGAGCCGCACGACTTTTAGATTTTCCACCCCGGTAACGACCAGTAAATCTCCGGGGAAAATTTGATGGGGGTTCTCGATAGTCGGATTGTGTTGCCAGATCAGAGGCCAACGCCAGGGGTCCTTGAGAAATCGGCTGGCAATATTCCATAGTGTGTCACCCTCTTTGACCACATAGCGATCAGGATGGTCATCACGTAGTTCCGGAGTTGTCTGAGCCAAAATCGAATTTGGCATCCCGGAGAATACCAGCGTGAGCATCAACGAGAGCACCCCGGCCCCGTTTCGCCCAACCCGTTGCAAAATTGTGGCGACGATGGCGAAATCGATACAGTAGTTGAAAATGAAACGCCTCATATGAACGAACCCTGTTATGTGTTGTTGACTACTACCCCATTTACAGCCCCAGCCCCCAATTCTAGGGATTGTTGCCGCTCGAGTCCAATATAATACCGTGCAGACAATGAATCCTTTTGGCTGTTCAGCACTTGAATTTACGAGTAGAATCTGCTTGGCGGGCATTCAACTGTTGTCAGCATAGCCACATTTCATACATTACTAGTTAATACCGAACATTACCAGCATCCCAGCACCCAAGGTTTGATGGGTCGGATCGGTCCTCTCTGAAATATGCTCTTAATACCAGCGATACATTTAAAAGAGGGGCAATGCGTTCCATTTAAACAGGAAATCCCGGAGGAATCTGCGCTTTTTTCGGGAAACCCGGTAGAGGTTGCCAGAAAATGGGTTTCTGCGGGTGCTCGCCGCCTGCATATCATGGACGTCGATGGTGCGGATCGGGGCGAGCCGGTCAATGCTGACGTGATCCATGATATTGTCAATGCTTTTCCGGATCTGCAAATTCAGGTTGGTGGCGGTATCGTGCGTGAGAGTACAATTGATGTCTACATCCAGGCAGGGGTTCGGTTTATCGTAATAGGCACTCAGGCGATCAAGGAACCTCACTTTATCAGCGATTTGTGCGTTGAATTTCCCGCTCATATTATCGTTGGTCTTGATGCCCATGATGGCAAAGTGGCGACCGAAGGCTGGTCAAAATTATCTAAACATGATGCCATCGATATGGCGCAACATTTTGAGGAAGACGGCGTTGAAGCAATTATATATACCGATATTGCCCGGGATGGAACGATGCAGGGGGTAAATATCGACGCGACTGTCAAATTGGCCGAATCTATTAATATCCCGGTTATTGCGTCCGGTGGTATCAAGAATATCGAAAACGTGAAAAAGCTGGCTGAAGTCGCGAGTTCGGGCATAATCGGGGTCATTACCAGTCGCGCCATATACCAGGGCACCCTGGATTTTTCCGAAGGACAGAAGGCCGCAGATGCCATTGCAAATACAAGCGTATTTGGACTTTGAAGTTGGTGTAGTGAATTAAACCACTACTGAATGGACAAAGAACTACTCACAAAAACCCCTTCGCAGTTTCGTTAAATCCGGCTAGAATCTGGAAGAGTGTGAATCGCCTCGTTAGTGCGAGAAAACCAACGCGAGATTGACCGC
>CAYOGN010000188.1:0-12626 GCA_964403545.1 uncultured Gammaproteobacteria bacterium | reverse complement strand
CCGCGCCCTCGAAATCCCCACGCCGCGCTGGTCGACCTATGATGCGGTACGCAACAATCAGCCGCTATTGACGAACGTACCTGCAATCATTCAGGAACGCGCCTGGGGTTCGCCGATCTGGTATTCTCCCAACTAAATATTGTCAGGGTTCTGGTGCAAATTGCGCCCTTTAACCCCGTAACAATCTGGAGCGCGCCTGGAAAAATGTTTGATTTATGTCTCACGGGTAATACACTAATGCTCGTGAATCATGTACCTATCAGGGAACTTCGGAATCACAGCGGAGTAGTTATCAATCGCGTATCGGCTGGAGAATGTCTTACCTTGATCCGTGCCGGCAAATCGGCACCTCGACCATTCGTAGAAACTTTGGAGGATTGCGCATACTTTTATGCCATCCGACAATTCAGTAAGATAGCCCTCGTTTCCTTACCAACACAATCATGCTGATGACCAATCGACCGACAAACACTTTTTCTGCCTATCATGCACACGTTTACTTCGATCAGGAAACAGTAAACCATGCTCGTTCAATTTGTGAGCAGGCAGGTGAGCTGTTTGCGGTCAAGGTAGGCCGCGTTCACCAAAATCTGGTTGGCCCCCACCCCCGCTGGAGTTGCCAACTGGCATTCAGTGACCAGCAGTTTGACCAGCTGATTCCATGGCTGGACGCCAACCGGAATGAATTGACCGTATTTGTTCATCCGGAAACCGGAAATCATCTGGCAGATCACAGTGACCATGCTACATGGCTTGGAGAGGAAGTGGAGTTGGATCTTTCCATGTTTCAATCGGCTGATTTTTCGTGAGGTTATTTAAAATAAAGAATTTCCACTGGATTGAGTATCACACAGCAAATTCGCCAGGAGATTTGTCCCAAACAGGTTAGTGCGCGGGTAACATACAATTTTTGAGTAGCTCCCAATGAACGAAAACCCTTCCCACTTTGCCGAAGGCGGTTGTACCTGCGGTGAAATCCGCTATCTGCTGGAATCTGCGCCACTTTTTGTCCATTGCTGCCATTGCCGATGGTGCCAGCGTGAAACTGGTGCCTCCTTTGCCCTCAATGCGCTGATCGAAGCAGATCGGGTAACCTTGACTAGAGGCGAGCCAATGACAGTAACGATTCCAACAGAGAGCGGTAAAGGACAAAAGATTTCCAGATGCCCCAGCTGTCTTGTCGCGGTCTGGAGTAACTATGCAGGGGCCGGGGATGCGATTCGGTTTTTACGGGTCGGCACGCTGGACGACCCGGATCTGTTACCCCCTGATCTGCATATCTATACGATGTCCAAACAGCCCTGGGTGGCGCTTCCGGAGGATGCGAAATCGGTTGATAATTATTATTCTCCCAAGGAATACTGGACAGAACAAAGCCGACGTCGATGGAAAGCAGCCAGCACTCAGTTACACAAGGCTTGATGGGTTCAGCTTTCTAATGGATGCAAAACAAGGTGCGGCGTGCTCTGATAAGCCATTGTCCGCGTTGTTGCGTCTGTTTAAAACGATCAAGTTAAAGGGCCTGGCGATTTTTGTGCCCAGTTTGTAATCCATATTGTAACCACTATCAGAACCATGAAATTTATCTGGCTCAGCCTGTTTTTTGCCACTCTTGTCTGGTCGGGTATTGGGCCAAAAGATACCTTCACCTGGGTGCTTGAAGTGGCACCTGCAGTCATTGGTATTGTAATTCTCGGTGCCACATGGAATCAATTCCGACTAACACCGCTGCTGTACTGGCTGATATTGTTACATGCCATCGTGCTCATGGTGGGCGGGCACTATACTTACGCCGAAGTGCCTCTGTTTGACAGCCTCAGGCCGCTGTTTGGATTTGAACGCAATAACTACGATAAACTGGGCCATTTCACGCAAGGTTTTGTGCCAGCGATTATTGCCCGGGAAATTATTATTCGCAAAAATATAGTCCAGGGAACAAACTGGACGAACTTCTTCGTCATTACCATTTGCCTGGCATTCAGTGCATTTTATGAATTGATCGAATGGTTTGCTGCGATCACATCGGGCGAATCTGCGGAAGCATTCCTCGGTACTCAGGGTTATATATGGGATACCCAGTCAGACATGGCCTTCGCTCTGCTGGGAGCAATCCTGGCATTAATGATATTGTCACGGTTTCACGACCGACAGATTAAACAGGTGCAATCATGAACAAGAATTCGACGATAAATTATATTGAGCTACCGGCCGCAGACCTTGAAAAAACCAGGCGATTTTATGAACAAGCTTTTGACTGGGGCTTCACCGACTATGGAGACGACTATTGCGCCTTCAATGACGGGAATTCTGACGGCGGGTTTTATCGCTCGCCCATGGTATCGAATAGTGACCAGGGTGCAGCATTGGTGATCCTGTACACAGATGATCTTGAACTACTACTGGAACGTATTACTCGTTGTGGTGGGATCATCAAAAAACCGATCTTTACCTTTCCGGGTGGGCGGCGGTTTCATTTTCTTGACCCAAACCGGAATGAGCTGGCGGTTTGGAGTGACAAATAGACAAATAAACGGTTCAGAGACCTTTCTGAAGATGTTGTCTGGTACCAAAAGTGGCATGATGCTGTGACCCCCGCTGTGCTGGCTGCGCGAAATGCCGGAGTGATATTTTCAATCCATCAATATGACCATGACCCCGCAGCAGAATCCTATGGAGAGGAGGCTGCAGACAGGCTCGGCATTAATCCTGGGAAGATTTTCAAAACCCTGGTGACACAAGATGAAAATAGTAGACTGACAGTATGTATCGTGCCGGTACTGAAGAGTCTGGATCTCAAAGTGGCAGCATCGGTACTGAAAGTCAAAAAAATGCAGCTGGCAGACAAAGATCTGGTGCAGCGAAATACAGGTTACGTAATTGGTGGAGTCAGCCCTCTGGGGCAAAAAAAGGTACTACCGACAATTGTTGATCGTTCAGTGCAGAACTTCGAGAAAATCTATGTCAGTGGTGGCCGGCGTGGACTGGAAATTTCGCTACCGCCGGGAGACCTTATCCGGCTCTGCAGCGCTACACTGGCGCCAATTGCACGATGAAGTGGCTGCGATAATCCGTGAAGACTGAATCATGAACAGAAAGCTCAAATTGTACCAATTTACGATCTCACACTATTGCGAAAAGGCACGTTGGGCGCTTGATCACAAAGGTCTGGAGTATGCGGTTGTGAATTTGCTGCCGGGGATGCACGTCAAACGGGTGAAAAAAATTACATCGCACTCTTCGGTTCCTGTGTTGGCCCATGGTGGACAAATTATTCAGGGCTCTGCTGATATTATCAGTTACCTGGATCAGACATTTCCGGAAAATTCACTCACCCCTTTTGATGCCGAAGAGAAAACGCAGGCTGAAGAATGGGAAGGTTTGGCAGATCAACAACAACGATAACCATGTATCCCCTGGAGTGGTTTGACAATCCCCGAATATTTCGTCGCCTGATTAACCTGTGGCCCCCCATGATCGGGGCCGGTATCTCTGTACGCCACGTATCCGATGACTGGATGCGGGCAACAGTGCGATTAAGCCTCCGGTTCTATAATCGAAACTTCGTTGGAACCCAGTTCGGTGGCAGCCTGTTTGCGATGACAGACGCAATGTATATGCTGATGTTATTGCACCATATAGGCGATGATCACCGGGTTTGGGACAAGACTGCCGAGATCGACTTTATTAAACCGGGGAAAGGGCCTGTATTTGCCAATTTCGCCCTCGATCAGGCACGTATTGATGCAATAACCAATGCCGCGGCAGACAATAAAAAACACTTTGAGCCGTTTACCGTGGAAATAAAAGATACCAATGAGGAAGTTATTGCGCGGGTCAAGAGGTTAATTTATATTCGACGTAAGGAGAATAAATAGCGCCATATAGTTAAGGAATATATGGAATTTCTGAAATTCAAGGCAAACAGGTTATCCATGAAAGCAATCTGGTTTAATGAATCTGGTGACGCTGACCAGGTGCTCAAGTTTGGAGAAATGGATGCCCCTGAGCCCGGCCCGGGAGAAGTTCTGGTCAGGTTGCATGCTTCCTCGGTCAATCCCTCCGATGTAAAGAAGCGCGCAGGCTTTCAGCCCGCTGGATTTGAGAATGGGTTCGTTATTCCACATAGTGACGGTGCCGGTGTTATTGAAGCGGTTGGAGCCGGAGTTTCTTCACCAGAAACAGGAACCAGAGTCTGGGTCTACCAGGCACAATACCAGCGACATTGGGGAACCGCAGCGGAATACATAGTCCTGCCAGCTTGTCGCACGGTACGGTTACCTGAACAGGCGTCGTTTGTCATTGGTGCATGTGTCGGCATTCCCATGATGACCGCGCATCGATGTGTGTTTGCCGACGGTGATGTTAAAGGCAAGACGATTCTGGTTACCGGGGCCTCGGGCCGGGTGGGATTCTATGCCGCACAATTCGCCCGGATTGCCGGGGCCACAGTCATTGCCACCGCAGGGAGCGAAGTACGCTGTCAGCAGGCAGGACAAAGTGGCGCCCATCATGTGCTCAATTATCGAAAGGATGATCTGGTCACCGCAATCAATGACTTGACTGAAGGTAAGGGGGTAGATCGGGTAGTAGATGTCGAATTCGGGATCAATATCGAAACCAATAGTGAGATATTGAAAACCGGCGGCGTTATTTCAAGCTACTCCTCATCAAAAGAGATGACGCCGAAATTACCGTTTTACAATTTAATGTTTAAAAACATTACGCTGCAGTTGGTGTTGGTCTATAACATGCCGGAAACGGCGAAAACCCGGGCCACAGAAGATATTACCAAAGCCCTTGAGCAGAATACGCTGGTGCATCGAATAGCCCATACCTACCCTCTGCAACAAACAGCAGCAGCCCATCTGGCAGTAGAAAAGGGTGGGCTGGATGGTTGTGTGATCGTTGAAATTTCCTAACGTCTGGCCTGAGCCACCGGGAGATTGAGAATTCGCTGGTATTCTTCGTTATCCAGTAACGCCGGATTGTCCAGGTACTCAAGGGCCATGGTGGTCATATCCAGACCCCAGAACAACTGGTCGCCAACACCAATAGTCGGCACCCCGAAAACGCCCCGCTCAATGGCTTCTTCTGTATTTTTGATCAACTGATTTTTTACTGCAGGATCTGCCACCTGCTCCACTGCATTTTCAAAACCATCCATCCCCGCCAACGCAGCAATGGTAGAAAAATCGGGATTGTCAGCACTTTCAACCCAGACGTGATCGAACAATCTTTTCACCACTTCGTCGCTACAGTTTTCAGCAATAGTAAGGCGTAACAGGGGCAATGGATTGAACGGATGCGCCGCTGGCATGGAAAACGGGATTTTATTTTCCAGCGCGTACCAGTGACAAAAACCATAGGTCAACTGGCGTTTTGACGGAATTTCTGCCGGGCCCTTGTGGTCGTTGTGTTTGAGAATTCCGGCAAACAATACCGGACGATACTGTATCTTCAGCGTTGGCCGCTGCTGCTGGATTGACTGTAATACGCGATACTGGAAGTAGGCGAATGGCGAGATAAAGTCGAAATACCAGTCAATTTGGTTCCCCATATCAGCTCCGGTTTAACAGGGTATATCGGGAAAAGCCGCAGAGCGACTCTCGGCAATAGGCAGATTATCTTTATCGTGATAGGTAAACACCAACGAAAGCTTTACCTGGTCTGTTTGATTCCTTCCTGCCGCGTGCAGTGTCTTGCAGTGAAAAAATAGCGCATCGCCCTGATGCAGTTTGGCGGTAATTGCGCTTTCTATGAGTGCCTGGTTTTCCGGCAAATCCGTTCGCAAAAAATAGGCCGCGTCATAGAAACCACGATCCAGATCTTCTGTATGGGTTCCCGGTATCATTTTCATGCCACCGTTCTGCTCGTATTCTTCACCCAATGCAAGCCATACGCTGATCAGCTGCGGCTGATCGAACAGCCAATAGCGAATATCCTGATGCCAAAGCGTGGCACTACTGTAGCCAGGATGTTTGGTCATAATACAATTATGGTGATTCTGCGACAATTCGATATGCTGTGACCCCATTAACTGATGCACCCGATCTGTCACTGCTGACGAAGTAGACCAGTCACGAAAAATCTGGTCCCGGGAATAGGCGTGGAGTAATCTACGCGGTGTATCGCCACC
This sequence comes from uncultured Gammaproteobacteria bacterium, assembly GCA_964403545.1. Lineage (GTDB taxonomy): Bacteria > Pseudomonadota > Gammaproteobacteria > Arenicellales > Poriferihabitantaceae > VYFG01. The sequence continues at coordinate 6,490 of CAYOGN010000188.1, read as the reverse complement.
AGGTGACAAGCGGTCTGTGGGGGAGCCTGGATACTGGACGTCAGTCTCGAATTCCAGAGGTGCCAGCGGAGGATCAAGGAAGCTGCGCACTACTGAATTCATGGTCTCGCACAGCTCTACACTGGCAAGCCCCGGCACGATAATAAAACCCTGCTGGTTAAATTGGTTGATCTGCTCCTGATTAAACATTTTAGTGGGTGAATTGGGTTTAAATTGTGCCCTCCGGTAAACTGTACTACACTATTTGCAGATTGCAATGGGAAACTATAATTCTATACAAAAGGCGCGTATTAACAGCAAAACCCGGTATAACGAAGCGTGACGAGGAGGCAATACGCTCCATTTTCCAGACAGGTTGAGATTCGACATTGGTGATGTATGGTCTAGCGTGATACTGATTTCGCGCTGACCTCCAGCTTTTTATGTAATCTCGCCGGAACTCTATTTATTTATGCTTCATCGACGGCCGTTGGCGCCAACAACTGGAAACCAAACCTCAATTGAATATTAATGCCATGATTTTAAAAGGTTCCTGCCACTGTCAGGCGGTGCGATTCGAAGTTAATTCATCGCACCCTTATCCGTATAATCTCTGTTACTGCTCGATATGTCGAAAGACGGCGGGTAGCGGAGGTTTCGGGATCAATCTGAGCGCCGACCATACGACCCTTACTATTGACGGCGAACAAAATATATCCATTTACCAGGCAAAAATTACAGATCTGGATGGCAAATTGAAAACAAGTGAAGCACGAAGGCATTTCTGCAGCCTGTGTGGTTCTGCGCTTTGGGTATGGGATCCACGGTGGCCGCAATTGATGCATCCGTTTGCCTCGAGTATTGACAGCGAGTTGCCTGCGCCACCGGAACGGACTCATTTGATGCTGGGCTCCAAACCACACTGGGTGGAACCTGCTATGCGGCCAGAAGATCAGAGTTTCGACCAGTATCCAGCAGAATCCATTGCGGACTGGCATCGGCGTCTTGGGCTTGAACATAGTGATTAAGGCGGGCTATATTGGCTATAATCCAGCACCGAGGAAGGTCGCTTTCCAAATACGCCGGTACTAAATTTTATTCTCTGATTTTCTTTCATGGCACAAATTATAGTGTGTGCACTGTACAGGTTCACACGTCTTGAACATTACGCCTCACTGCAACAACCTCTCCACGCATTGATGGTGCAGCACCAGGTATTTGGCACGCTATTGCTGGCCAGGGAAGGTATCAATGGCACCATTGCGGGGTCCCGAAAGGGCATCGATACGGTATTGCACTGGCTGCAAAATCAACCGGCTCTTGGCAATATAGATTGTAAGGAATCTACTACCGATCGAACTCCATTCAAGCGTACCAGGGTCAAACTGAAAAAAGAAATTGTCACCATGGGCGTCAAAAATATTGACCCCAATCAGATTGTGGGAACCTATGTGGAGCCGGAGGACTGGAATAAACTACTGGATGATCCCGAGGTTTTGCTGGTGGACACACGGAATGAATATGAAATCCAGGTGGGGACCTTCGACAATGCGATAAATCCAAAAATTGAATCTTTTCGCGAGTTTCCCAGGTTCACTGAACAACACCTCGATGCGCGCAAGCATCGGAAAATCGCGATGTTTTGCACCGGCGGAATTCGGTGTGAAAAATCAACCGCTCTGCTGAAGCAACAGGGTTTTGACCAGGTTTTTCATCTCAAGGGCGGCATCCTCAAATATTTTGAGAAAGTTCCTGAACAGGAGAGTAAATGGCGCGGCGAATGTTTTGTCTTTGACGATCGGGTAACCGTGGATCACCAGTTGCAGGCGGGTAGCTATGATCAGTGTCATGCGTGTCGCTTGCCAGTTTCAGAGGACCAGAAAGCCAGCCCCCATTATCAGAAAGGGGTCAGTTGCCCTCAGTGCCATGACAGAATTTTGCCTGAGGACAAGGCCCGCTTCGCCGAGCGCCAACGGCAGATCGAGCTTGCTGCCGCCCGGGGCGAGGATCATATCGGGGCCAGTGCCGGGATTAAGCGGGGTTAATTCTGACTCTTGAAACCTGTCGAAACCCGGATCCAAGTATTTAACAGGCCACCGGGAAGTTTATAAATCGTCAACCTCGCCTTGATCCATCAGTTACTGGAGAACCTGATCACGCGTTGATTTGTCCTCTTTTGCCAGCAATTTCACCTCGGCAAAAAATTCGATCAAATTGCCCTGGTGTCGATCCAGCATTTCGCTAAAGGCCGGCACCAGTCGAAAGTAAGTTGACACCGAGAGTAAATCAGCATTATTTAATTCTCGTGAAAACCACCAGTCATAGTATGCAGTCCCTTCCCCAGCTTCCTGGATCTCGTGATAGTCCTGTTTCAACTGCTTGAACAATGCCGCCTTGGACGCAGCCCGGCTTTCCTTTTTGTACGCCTGCCCCAGCATTTCCCGGAAATCAAGAATCATCTCCGTAATCCGGTTTTGTCGCAGTCGCCTGCTTTCGAGTTCATTGATTCGCTCTGTTTCTCCACGACTATGAAGCCAGCTGTTTAGCACTGAAAACTCCACCGTAGTGGCAAAAGCCTCGTTAAATTCCGAATCGTCCTGGACGTATACCACCTGATGGGCAAATTCATGGAATATCAGGGCCGCGAGGTCGGTTGCTTTATAGTGAATAAACGTATTGAGCAGTGGATCAGAAAACCATCCCAGCGTTGAATAGGCGGTAACACCGTAAAGCAAGACGTCGTAACCCTGTTCAACAAGCAATTGCTTTTCTCTGGCTGCGCGCTCTTGTTCGAAAAATCCCTTATAGGCGACACAGCCAGCGACAGGGAAGCACCAGGTTTTGGCGTCGATGGAATAGACGGGGGCCGCAACCACATTCCAGGTAACGTACTGTCGTTCCAGGTCGGTGTAATGAGAAAACCCTTTGTTATCATCCAGTGCCATTTTATGGATCGCGTAACTGCGAATTTTATCCGCCAGGATCAGCTGGGCTCGCAATTCTGCTGATGTTCGGGAATCATCGATCAATTCTTCAATGGGTTGCCGTTTATGCAAAAGCTCCAACTGCCCCCTGGCAGCCTGGAAATAATATCCTGCCTGACTGCATCCGGATAACCACACCAACATCGCAACCGTAACAAAGGGTAATATAATTCGGCTTAACATTTGTCCACAACCGTAAAAAACGAATCATACCTTTTTCATGACCAATCCGACGGAAAAATTAACTCTCTATATGGTGGGTGGTGCGGTTCGTGATCAACTGCTGGGACTGGAGATAAAAGACCGGGACTGGGTCGTGACCGGTTCGACCCCAAAGCAGATGATTGAACTAGGATTTCGCCCCGTGGGAAAGGATTTCCCGGTATTCCTGCATCCGGAAACAGGCGAGGAATATGCGCTTGCCCGAACCGAGCGCAAGGTTGGCCGGGGATACCGCGGCTTTGAGTTTGTCAGTGATCCCGGTGTCACCCTGGAACAGGACTTGATGCGGCGTGACCTGACAATTAACGCCATTGCCGAAGACAGTAGCGGCAATCTGATCGATCCATGGGGCGGACAAAGAGACATCGAATCGCGTACGCTGCGACATACCTCTGCAGCTTTTGTCGAGGATCCGGTGCGCATTCTGAGAATTGCCCGGTTTGCCGCCAGGTTTTCCGACCTGGGTTTTACCCTCTCAAGCAATACCCGTAGCCTGATGGAGAAAATGGTAAAAGCGGGTGAAGTGGATACCCTGGTAGCTGAACGCGTATGGCAGGAATTGCACGCGGCGCTGCAATTGAATGGATTTCCCCGTTTTATCGAAGTACTGAGGGGGTGCGATGCTCTGGCTATTATTTTTCCGGAAATAGATGCTCTGTTTGGAATTCCCCAGACAGCAAAATACCATCCCGAAATTGATACCGGTGTGCACGTCATGTTGGCGTTGGAAGCGGCAATCCGCACCGGGGCGAACCCAAGGGAATTGTTCGCGGTGCTGGTCCATGATCTCGGCAAGGCTCTGACGCCAAAAGATCAACTGCCATCACACCGCGGCCATGAACGACGCGGCATCAAACCCGTTAACGCGCTATGCGATCGCCTCCGGGTGCCGCGAGACTTCCGTCAGTTGGCTCTTAAAGTGTGCGAGTTTCACCTGTTGATGCATCAATTGCGGGAGTTACGGTCGGTCACAGTTTTAAAATTACTGGAAAACCTTGATGCATTTCGCAAATCCGATGAACTGACCGCATTCCTCACCTGCTGCCGCGCCGATATGCGGGGCCGTAAGGGACAACGGCAACATCCCTACCAACAGGGAGGCCTGTTGCTGGATTATTTCATTGCCGCAAGTTCGGTCAATAGTCAGAAAATAGCAGCGAATTATGAAAGCGGCAATGAAATTCAAAAAGCGATCCGCCGGGCCAGGATAGCGGCCATAGAGATGGTTAAATCTGGTGATAGTAGTCAGAAACCGCGTTCTTAAAAACTGGTTAGCCTTTTTTGGAAAACCCATGCAACGGACGATCATCACAATTCACAACAATATCAATTGCTTCCTGGCTGAAAAAATATGTTGGGTCCCTGACTATGCCAACTCTACCGATATCCAGCCGATCGGCGTCCCAGCATGTTGCCACAGTGGGACATTTGGCTTTTCTGCCGTGAGTATGGCCGCTACATGCCACACAGAGTTTGCAGAACTGATCATCATCGAGCCTGATCCTGATCCGATTTAATTTCAAAAACCTGGTCGCCCTGGGTCCATGCTCTGGATCAACGTTCTCATTTTCTCGCATACAATCATGAAAGTGTGCGAAATAGGAAACGACCTGATGGTCAGCGCCGGTAAACTGGGCCAGATAAAGACCATTTCTCTCGACAGTTTTCCAGTGGGTGTAGCCGTGGATTTCACTGTAAAAGAATTCTGACTCTGTTTCCAGAAAATGAACTGTTTCTTGATCAACCATTGAGATAGTGGGCGATTTTTACCATCGCCAGTGTATCGAGCTCGCAATATTTGAGCAACGCAAGCCGAAGTTTCTCTTTTCGTTCCAGCGTCTGATCCGGGTCAATCATTTGAAGAAAGGCTAACTGCGCCTGGTTTCCTTCCGTAACAATTTCCAGCGCAGCGTAATCCAGCTCCGGGGCGATTGTGGGCAGGACTTTTTTGATGGACCAGGACCCGTGCATATTCGGGTGGTAGTAATTCGCTTTGGTGATGGGGTGCAGGTCAACCAGGCGATTGATAATATCGTACAGTGGCACTTCCAGATCAGGATACAGATTCGCCAGATTATTCAACGTGGTTTTCTCGTAACTGGAGTAAACCAGGATGGGGCCTGTATTACCCAATTTCTTGACAAGTGATTCTGCGCTGGAGCGCATAGGAGGTTCTTTTCCGTCAGCCAGAAATTCCCTGTGTTCAATCTCACCATTTTCATGCTCGATATGGCAGGACCATTGAAATGCCTGCGCCTTATAAGGACTGGTTCCAGTAAAGACCGGGACGGCAGGATTGATGGTTTCGAAATCAAAGTAGTATCGTGGCCAGCCAATTTCTTTCAATGCAACAGCAGCGCCCAATTTGAGATCAGGTTTACCGCTTATGGTGACTTTTCTTACCCATTCTCTGGTATCGTTGTTCAGATGACCCTCGGGGATTTCCCGAATATCTGTAAAACCCTGGTCAACGAGTTTCTGCGCAGCCGTTCTTCCCCCGGGTAACCAGCTAACCGGAAGCTCGGATTGTGGACCTGCGCAATAGCCGACAAACGGGCATTCAAAGGGATCGTAACATTGGTCTCCCATGGCTAAATCAGGCTCTGATCTGGCCAGGGTTTGCCGTAAGTCACTGATTCGTCCAGCAACTTCTGGCTGGCGGTTGCGAGCGTCCCGGGCAACATCTTCGAAAGTAAAAAATCCGTTGTAATCACCCTCCCCTCGTGCTTGACCAGGATGCCTTCCGGAAACTGTGACTGGGCCGCCTCCCCTACTTTATGACCGATCGCAAACGCGTTTTCAGTGGCAGATGTGAATTCAAGCTCACCTGGTTTGTGAATTTCCAGCCACAAGCGTTTCGGGCACTGCCAGCCCGAGATAAGTCTCGATTTGGAGAGTCTGGGGATCAAATTCACGCCACGACTCCGCGGCCTCGCGGGAAAAACATTCTAGCCGATTGCTTCTTCATATTCGAGGTTACGGGTCTGGGCAGATTTGTGTTCATCCGACTTTATGATGGAAGATCCCGTGTTGTGCAGGCAGTAAATACCAAATTACCCCGTCGAACTTTGTAAGGCTTTTTCACTGCAGGGCTGACAATATAATTCTCGCCTTCCGGATACAGGTCGCGGAACACTTCGAATGGCTTTGGATCAAGCTTGTCCGGATTAATCTTGCACTCCATAATATCCACACGGTCACCCCCACGACGGATCACGAAATCCACTTCCCGATGTGACTTATCCTGCCAGTAAAAGATATCCTCATCGGTGAAACGAAAACGTAAGGCATCCAGCACAAGGTGT
>CAYOGN010000187.1:0-19510 GCA_964403545.1 uncultured Gammaproteobacteria bacterium | reverse complement strand
TGGGTATTGCTCGATAAACCCCGACAGAAGATTGTACGCATACTTGAGCGCAAGAGTGTTTTTAAGCGCGTTGCTGCGGGTTCCAGGTTGGAAATGCAACTTTTAGCAGCAAACGTGGATATTCTGTTTATCGTCACCTCTTGCAATGAAGAGTTTAAGGAATCCAGATTGGAACGCTATCTGGCGTTAGCCCTGGAAGCGGACGTAGAGCCTGTGGTTGTGCTTACCAAAGCTGATAAGATAAATGACCCAGAGGCATATTTGAATCGGGTACATTTAATAGATGCCAGTCTGTCAGTCTTACTGGTAAACGCATTGGATAAAGACAGCCTGGGCAGATTGAAAGCCTGGGTGACTGATGGCACAACCGTCGCCCTGGTGGGGTCGTCCGGGGTAGGAAAATCCACAATATTGAACACGCTGACCCGTTCTGAATCCAACCAAACTGGCGCTATTCGAGAACAGGATTCAAAGGGTCGCCATACAACCAGTTTCCGCTCTTTGCACCGACTGCCTGATGGTGGTTTATTGCTCGACGTGCCGGGGATACGAGAGTTAAAAGTAGCGCAACTCGATTCTTCGCTAACCGATGCGTTCCTGGATATTGATACCCTTGGAGCACAGTGCAAGTACAACGATTGCGCTCATAATGACGAACCTGGGTGCGCAGTTCGCCAGGCGATCGGCGATGGTGAGATTGATGAACGTCGTCTATCCAACTACCGAAAGCTTGTAGACGAAGAAGCCAGAAACACTGCCTCTCTCACCGAACAACGGCAGCGAAGCCGTCAGTTTACCAGGACCATAAAACAGCATGTCGGACTCAAGCGAAAATTTGGTGTCAAAAAAGGCCCTTGAAGGTAGATTTGATTTCCTGTACTCAATGAATAAATTGTAGAAACTTAATTCCGATCTGTCTGAATGAAAATTTGATTCAGAGGTGTCTGAAATTGGTAGTTCCTACTTAAAGCAGGCATTTACGCTCACTAATCAAAAAGGCTTATAACATTGAAATATAAAGAACTTGGGGACTCCGGGATTGACGTTAGTCTGATCTGCCTCGGCACCATGACCTGGGGTGAACAAAACACCCAGAGCCAGGCTTTCGAGCAAATGGACTACGCCCTGGATCATGGTGTCAATTTCTGGGACGCCGCGGAAATGTATCCTGTGCCGGTCAAAGCCGAAACTTTTGGCGATACCGAGCGTTGCATTGGCAACTGGTTTGAAAAAAATGGACGTCGAGATGAAGTGATACTGGCGTCCAAGATAACCGGTCGCAGTGACCGTGTATGGGTCAGAAATGGTAGCGAGACCCGAATAAACCGTGCTCAGATCCTGATGGCGGTTGACGGCAGCCTGAAGCGTCTTAAAACCGATTACCTCGATCTCTACCAGATTCACTGGCCGGACAGAAAAATGGGCCTGTGGGGCGAAGGAGCAGGCTCCTATGTTCATAAGCGTAATCGAGATGAAGCGCCTATACTGGAAGCCGTGGAAGTACTCGCCGAACTGGTGGAAAGTGGCAAAATACGATCCGCAGGCGTATCCAATGAAACCCCCTGGGGCATTTCCCAGTATCTGAATGCGTCTGAACATCACGGCTATTCGCGCATCGTCTCGATTCAGAACTCATACAGCTTGTTAAACCGTATCTATGAGGGTGGTTTAAGTGAATACAGTTATCAGGAAAATATCGGCCTTTTGGCTTATTCTCCTCTGGCCATGGGAACCCTGAGTGGCAAATATGAAAATGGCCAGATTCCCGAATCCAGTCGGCTCGCCCTGTTTCCGGAATTCATGAATCGTTATAAGACACCGGAATCACAATCAGCCATTAATGCCTATGTAAAACTGGCGAGAGAACATTCCATGTCACCAACTCAACTGGCGCTGGCATTCGTTAATACACGACCTTTTACGACCTCCAACATCATCGGTGCAACCACAATCGAGCAACTTTCAGAGAACATACGTTCCGTTGATGTTGCTATCAGTGAAGAGCTTGAAGAGGCAATAGAATCAATTCACAGACGGTGCAAGAACCCAGCGGCGGTTTGATATTGCTGTTTCAGGAGGCGAGATCCGCGTTTCTGTTAGTGGATAGAAAGTATAACGGAATACCTAATGAGATAATCAATGTTGCGTAAACAATAATCGGAATGGATAAGCCTAATACAGTTATGGGCTGCCAAAACTGGGTTACCAACATCGCAAAGCAAAAAACACTGCCAAGGAATGGTAGCAAAGGGAACCAGCCAATGTTGATCGCATATTTCAGGGCGTTACTTCGATCGGTTTGATTGGCATTTCTGGTCTGATAACGGTGCATTAACAGCATCAGATTTACCAGCAAGAAAACCAGAAATACCCCCACATTGGTCAGATTGGCGACCTCGCTTAATGATCCTGTGAGGGTAAACAAAATACAGAGTAATGTGCAGGATAATACTGCGCTGGCAGGGGTTCGGGTTTTTCTATTGATTTTAGCCAGAAAGTCCGGGAGGCAGCGTTCTCTGGCCATACCGAATATCATCCTTGAAGTAACAATATTCAGAACCAGGACCGTATTTGCGGTCGCGCACAATGCTACCAGGGTAAACAACTGCCCACCAAGCGGTGAATCCAATGCAATGGTTGCGACCAATGCCAATGGCCCCTCAGTCGGATTATCAAAACTTGTCGCTGCGTATAGCGACTCAACGGGTACCACACTGACCGCCACCATCGCTACCAGAATGTAGATTACCGTGGTGATTACTAACGATAAAAGTATCGCAAGGGGTACGTTTTTACTGGCTGATTCGGTTTCTTCCGCAATATTCGCAATGTCTTCAAATCCAATATAAGCAAAGAAAACCAGGGCAGCAGCGGCCATAATTGGTGACCAGCGTGAGAGACCTTCTGCAGTCTCAACAGGCGCAAGGGTAAACAGATCCACCTGTCCCAGATATTTAAAACCAATAATAATGATAAAGATCAAACCACCTGCTTCGATCAGGGTAAATACAGTATTCACCCGCGCACTTTCCTGAATGCCACTAAAGTTCAGTGCAGCGGTCAGCACAATTACAGCGATACCCACTATGACGGGATCAACATCAAAATAGAGTTTGAAGTATGAAGAAAATCCCAGGGCCACAGCGGCAACACTGATTACGCCAGTCAGGATGGTGATATAGCCGACCAAAAATCCTGCAAATGGTGACCCTGATATTTCTTTAACATAAACGAATTCTGCCGCACTCCTGGGATACAGTGCCGAAAGTTCAGCATAAGAAAGGGCTGAACAGCCTGCGATCAGCGCCGCTACCAAAAAGGATACCCAAATAGCGTTTCCTGCGATACCTGCAGCTTCACCAATGAGTGCATAAATACCAGCGCCCAGAATAATACCAACACCATATATCGTTGCCTGAAATAAACTGATACTGCGCTCAAGTGTTGGTGCTTCCCTGTCATTCATGATTGAATCCTAGTGGGTCATGAATACCGGGACCGGCATCTTTTGCAGAATTTTGCTGGTCATGCCATCGAGAAGCACCTCTCTAAAACGTGTATGTCCATAGGTTCCCGTCTCCAGAAGATCACACCCAGGCTCTTCAGCTTCGGAAATCAATATTTGCGCCTGGTCCAGTTCAAAGTTGACAATCACTTTTACCTCTGCATTTACTTCTCCCTAGTAGTAGCTGGAAGCGAGGACGAGATTTCGCCGTTGTTCGCGCAATCGGGCGTTTATACCATCGGCACTATCCACCGCGGAGTCCCAGGCAGTATATATTTGCTTCTTTAGTCCGGCACGTAAATCACCTGCGCAGTACAGGCCATCAATATTGGTTTCACCTTTTTCATCGGTCAACACAAAGCCTCTTTGGTCCACCCTGGCACCCATTTGAAGTGCTAATTCGTTGTAAACATACATTCCCAATGAAACAAACACAAAATTGGAGCCTAGATAGCTATTATCTGCAAAACGAAAGCCTTTCAGTTTACCTTTTTTGGGGTCGCCAACCACGTCCTTGATGACCTTTGTTTTGATCTCAATGCGGTATTTGTTCATTAACACTTTTTGTTCATCGGAGAACTCGGACTTTTTACCGTTGGTCAATATGGTCAGGCTGGGGTGTTGATATCGCTCTGCCAGCAGACAGGCGACCGACGCCGCACCCGCATTATGACCGAGGACAGCGGTGTCCTGTTGATGGGTATGATGACCATCACAGCGGGCACAGTATTCCACATGCTGTACATTTGAATAAGGCAATATTTCTGTATGGGTGCCATTAATAATCGGCTGGGCATCCATCACTCCAGTACAAAGAATGACATATTTTGCAGTGTAAGTTTCACCAGTATTGTCCACCAGATGAAATGTACCATCAGGATTCTTGCTGATTTCTTCGACTCCCAATCCTTTCTTATAATTGATTTTTTCAGCAAATTTGCTCTCCTGTAACCATTTCAGCGTTACCCGGTTAGGCTCCTGAATGCCTTTTCTGTACTGGGCAAAAGTAGGCATATTTTCCACCCGGTTGATCCATAAATCCCTGGATTTTTTATTTACAGCCTGGTGGCCGGGGAAAATTACCGATTCATCATTATTCAGGGTGGCGCGTAATAACGACATGGTACCAGCTGCGCCGCCACCAATAATTGCGATGGGAAAGACCTTTTCAGTCATGAAATAACGATATGTATATTGTCTGTTTGGGGGACATTATTCGCAATCCGGATTCAAGTCAATACACTACACTGAGTACTCCATCTACCATACAAACAGGGGATTTTGTGCTAATGCGCACAGCGTTAAGATTTGCCCCGGCAGACAATAGCGTGACCCTGGGTAATCGAAGTCAGGATGACTTCAGACCATCAGGCGATAGAGGATACGCGTTAACAGGAAGAACCGGTATCCACAGGAAAAGCAGGAAGCATCAACGGTTTGTAGTGATTCGAACTGTTGAAATCGCCAGGGAAAAGGAAGGGGATTTATTCAGGGTACGGCCTGGGTCGTTTGCGACCCGGGCCATTTTTATCTGTAAAATCACCCCTATGTTAACGACATCAGATAAACTGGATGGAACGATGTCTGTTGACGGCAATCAAAAACAAAACATATCTCTGTTAAAAATCAAAATTGTAATGAAATCAGTAGTCAGATTGATCAGTCTTTGGGCGTTACTTGTTGCAGTCGTTGGCAACGCGGCAGTTGAAGTAGTCGTACCGGTCAAAAGTGCGACAGATGATAAATCTTATCGTGGTTTGGTGCTTGAAAACGGACTCAAGGTAATGCTGGTGACAGATCCGAAATCAGATCGGGCTGCAGCAGCACTGGATGTCCATGTCGGCAGCGGTAGCGATCCGGCTGAATGGAATGGACTCGCACATTTTCTCGAACACATGCTGTTTCTGGGCAATAAGAAATACCCCGAAGCGGGGCAATATCAAAAATTCATCCAGGATCACGGTGGCAGCAATAATGCGTATACTGCCTATGACCATACCAATTATTTTTTCAGTGTTGGCCATGATAGTTTACTGCCTGCGCTGGATCGTTTTTCCCGTTTTTTTATCGACCCGACGTTTGAAGAAAACTATGTCGATCGGGAACGATCAGTGGTTCACTCCGAGTATCAGGCGCGTATCAAGGACGAAGGGCGGCGCATCTGGGCCGCACAGAAACGTATTCTGAATCCCGGCCATCCGGCATCCAGGTTTTCTGTTGGATCAGAACAGACATTACAGGATCGTGACGGGGTGTCCGTCAGGGACAAATTGATCGAGTTTTACAATCGCTGGTATTCAGCCGATATTATGGCTTTAACCGTCGTCGGGCGGGAGTCCCTGGATCAACTGGAGGAGTGGGTAACAGAGCGATTTTCCGAGGTGCCAAACAAGGACATCACCGCTCCATTATATATTCAGTCCTATTTGAATAAAGAATTACGAAAAACCCGACTGGATATTATACCGGACAAGGAACTGAACAGTGTCAGTTTTCGGTTTGCGGTACCAGGCGTTGAAGAGGAATACCACAGTAAACCACTTGGTTATATTGCCAATCTTCTGGGCCATGAAGGGAAAGGTTCACTGCTGGCCGCATTGAAGGCTAAAGGATGGGCGGATTCGCTGAGCGCCGGGGCCGGTTTTATGGATCGACAGCAGGGTTCTTTTCAGGTTTCTATTGGCCTCACTGAGCCTGGAGTTGAGCATATAGAAGAGATCGGTACGATGCTCTTTCATACCATCGAATTGATACGGCAGCATGGAATCGAACAATGGCGGTTTGAAGAGGAGAAACAGCTAGGGGAAATTGGATTTCGATTTGCTGAAGAAAGTCAACCCGGAGGCCTGGCTCAGTCACTGGCCTCAAGATTGCACGACTATCCAATGGTGGACGTATTGCGCGGACCATACATTATGGATCAATTTGATCCCGAGCGAATCAGGCAGATGTTGTCATACCTGACTCCGGACAGGGTTTATCTACAAGTTGTGTCCCAGGGCCTGAAAGTTCGCAAAGTCTCGCCCTGGTATGGCGTCGTTTATGGTATTGAGCCCATTGGCGCAGATACTATTTTACGCTGGCAGCGCGAAATGATGGAGGGGATCGTAGACAATAATCCTGGCGCCATATCCTTGCCACCACCTAACCCGTTCATTCCCACACGCCTGACGTTGCAGTCGTTGGAAGGTGAATTTGAAAAGCCATATCGCCTGCCGTCAGAACCAGGCCTCGAAGCCTGGTATCGCCCGGATCAGGAATTCAGGACGCCGCGTTCAAGCTTCTATTTCAGTATTAAATCACTCCACGCAAATAGTTCAGCAAAAAATACCGTGCTCACCGAACTGCTTGTCAGAATGATTAATGATCAGTTGGATGCATTTACCTATCCAGCCAGACTGGCAGGTTTGTCGTACAGCCTGTATCGACACAGCAGGGGCATTTCTGCCCGTATTGGTGGTTATCAGGATGGACAGAAAAAATTGCTCGAAGTATTGCTCGACGCCATTGAACGTCCAGTGCTCGATCCTGACAAACTTGAGTTGATAAAGGCGGAACTGGCGAGGGAGTTGAGCAATACATCCAAAGATCGACCGTCTAACCAGACGGTGCACGAGATATATCGCTTGCTTATGAATCCCTACTGGACCGAGCAGGAGCGCCTGATGCAGATAAAAGATGTCACCGCCGCCGATCTTGTCGCCCATAAAAAACTGATTGTCAGTGAACTAATGGTCACCACACTGGCCCATGGAGACGTTTCGGAACAACAGGCTGAGGCGATGGGGCAATCGGTCATACAGGCGTTTCCTGATGCAGATTTTGTCAATGAGGTGAAACGGCAGCGCATACGACGTCTGGACGCAAGTGAATCATACTTGCGAAGTATGGATATCGATCATACGGACTCTGCGCTGACTATTTATCTGCAGGGAGGTCACAAGTCCAGGGTGGAACTCGCAAAGTCCAGTTTGCTTGGTCAATTGATGGAGTCTCCGTTTTATTTTGATCTGCGAACCACCCATCGAGTCGGGTATCTTGTTTATTCCGTGGCAATGAATATTCTTAAGGTACCGGGAATATTGCTGTCTGTGCAGAGTCCAACTCATGGCGTAACCGAGATTGACGAATTAATTGAACAGTTTCTTACCGGTTTTCCTGCGCAACTGGACGCAATGACGGAGGCTGAGTTCGATCAGATAAAAGGGGGCCTGGCGGCAAAACTTCGGGAGCGGGACACCCGACTTTCTGAGCGCAGCAGTGAATACTGGCGTCAGATTGATCTCGAAGAATATAACTTTGATTCAACAGAGAGACTGGCACAGGAAATTGAGACATTGAGTAAATCTGATATGCGGAGCTATATAAAATCTATCTTCGATCAATATCGGCGTCAGATTACAGTGCAATCACAGGGCCGTAGAGAAGGTGCGGCAAAGTTCAAATTGGACGCAGATGGCCAGATCGTTACCGGAACGGCGGAAGAGTTTCGCCAGTCTGCGGTTGATTTTTTCCCGGCCCTATAATTTCTGAGGCTGAATCATTGAACAGCCGGATTCCGCGACTATGCGAAATTGTCGGTAATAGCCTGTTGGTAACAGGCAGTAAACTGGTCACGATAGAATCCTGTACCGGGGGTGGAATTGCGCACCACATCACTTCCGTTTCCGGTAGCTCAGCCTGGTTTGATCGAGGATTGGTCACATACAGTAATCAGGCAAAATCGGACCTTGCCGGAGTGCCATCTGACCTTATCGACACCTGTGGAGCAGTCAGTATTGAGGTAGCCGAAGCCATGGCCAGGGGGGGGCTACACAATAGTCAGGGTGACTATTCCCTGTCAGTAACGGGCATTGCCGGGCCGGAAGGTGGTAGTTCGGACAAGCCTGTAGGTACAGTGTGCTTTGCTTATGCAAGACGAATCGGGGGAGAGGTTTTAATCATCAAGTCGGAAAAAACCTGGTTTCACGGAGAGCGTGAAAGTGTCAGAGACCAGAGTATCGCCCATGGCCTGGAAACCATTGCCGGGTTGCTGGAATAGATAAATTTGTGCCGTCCCCGAATCGTACCTGGTCACAGGTTAGCTGCTCCATTGAAACCGGATTTGTTTAGCGCAATGGTTTAAAATCCACGATTCTGCCGACTTTCCATATTTTACCGATATATGAGTTTGAACTATCTGGATTTTGAAAACCCGATTGCCGAATTGGAAGAAAAAATTCAGGAATTACAACGTGTTAGTTCTGATCGTTCGCTTAATTTCGATGATGAAATCGAAGCTATGCGAAGCAAGAATAAAGAACTGACGGCAGAAATCTTCTCCCGCTTAAGCGCCTGGCAAGTGGCGCAGATTGCACGCCATCCTCTACGGCCATATACACTCGACTACGTTCAGCGGATCTGCACTGATTTTCAGGAACTGCATGGTGATCGAATGTATTCTGATGATCCTGCTATTGTCGCCGGGATCGGGCGTATAGGCACACGTAGTGTGGTTTTAATCGGGCACCAGAAGGGTAGAGATACCCGGGAACGTACCCGACGCAATTTTGGCATGCCACGACCCGAAGGATATCGTAAGGCACAAAGGGTGATGCAACTGGCTGAACGATTTGGCCTTCCTGTGGTGACTCTGATTGATACCGCGGGTGCTTATCCCGGTGTCGGTGCAGAAGAGCGCGGCCAAAGTGAAGCCATCGCACGGAGTCTGGAGGTAATGGCATCATTGCGAACGCCCATAGTATCGGTTGTCATTGGTGAGGGCGGTTCCGGTGGCGCGCTCGCTATTGGTGTCTGTGACCATTTGATGATGATGGAGTATGCCGTTTATTCGGTCATTTCACCGGAAGGCTGTGCCTCTATTTTATGGAAAAGTGCTGAAAAAGCGAGTGAGGCTGCCGAGGCAATGAAAATGACCACTGGTGAACTTTCCAAACAGGGACTGGTGGATGAAGTCATCAGCGAACCCCTTGGGGGCGCCCATAGAAACTATGATCTGACGGCGGAATCGATCCGTAGCAGTATTGTTGCTGCGCTTGATCAATTTACCGCGCTACCCCGGGAAACCTTGCTAGAAAACCGATGTCAGCGACTCATGAAACTCGGTCAATTTGAAGTCAAAGAGACGTAGTTATTTGTTTAACCTGGAATCTTCAGTTGAGCATCGTGAAGAGTGTGTTTGTGGGGGTGTAGTGCAAGGCGCTACGACGCGGAATGGTCATTCTATTCCAAGGAGTTGCAACGTAGCAATGCGCCGCCACAAATGTACTATTCGCGGTGCAGCGCTGTTCGCTCACTGAGGGAAAACAAAAAAGGCAAGATGTTTCATATTTTCAATAACTTGAGTACATGGGTAAGCGGTCAACTGAAGATTCCAGGTTTAATGCAGCTGCGCTGTTCAGTGTCCTGTTCGACGAATTTGGATTTTCACCTGATCAGAAGTTTGTTGTAGCCTACAGTGGTGGTGTGGACTCCACCGCGTTACTGGTTGCCATGGCGGGGGTTACCAGATCTGTTTCGGTGACAGAAAAGCCTGCCCTGAGGGCGATCCATTTTAATCATCAGATTGATCCTGAAGCAGATAACTGGCAACGCCATTGTAAGATGGTTTGCGAACAACTGGGGGTCTCGTTTCAATGGGCTTCATGGACCAACAAGCCAGCTGGGAACATCACCGAGGGAGAAGCACGGAAAGCCCGCTATCAGTGGTTCCAGGAGGTCATAGAACCGGATCAGGTGCTGTTGACAGCCCATCATAGTGATGATCAGGCGGAGACGGTTCTGCTGAATCTGGTCCAGGGCCGGGATTTTTCCCGTGTCAGCGGAATTCCTCCAATAAGGCCGCTGTCATATGGCGACACCAGGATCGTGTGTCGACCATTACTGAAATTTCCCAGATCATTGCTGGACCAGTTTTTGGTTGAGAACGGAAAACACTGGATTGACGACCCGGCAAATCATGGCCTCCATCATGAGCGGAATTTCATTCGTCATCAGGTCATTCCATTGCTGCAACAGCGCTGGCCGGGGGTAAATCGATCCATTACCCATAGTGCTGAAGAATTTACCCGGATTCATGGGTTCCTTGATGATTCTCTCGATGGCATTTTGCAGCAAATCTGTCACCCTGCAGCGCAAAGAATCCATTGCCTCGCAACGCCGATAAAAATGGTTGCTATACCGGGCCCGGAAATATTCAAGGGTCGGTTAGTTATCCGGCACTGGGTTCATCAGGCCGGGTATCGGTCCCCATCGGATAGTCAGATTGCCGTTCTGCTGGATCAAATTCAGGTGCGGTCAACAAAACAGTGGAATGGGAAGAACTGTCAAATAGCCTGGGATGATTTGCGGATTTGTGGTCAAGGTGAATATCTCTATTTGCTTCGCCAACGGCCACCCGCTCCTCCTGCACCTGTTGCAGTCAACTTGCAGTCAGAACGGATACATTCCGGATTATTTGTTCAATGGCACAGCACAGAAAACGCGGGCTTGTCGCCAACACGACTGAAATCAGGCAGGGCACGATGGCTTTGGCGAACGGGTGGTGAAAAACTGATTCTGCCGGGAAGAGCGCACCGATCCAGGCTGAAGAAACTGTATCAGGAATATGGAATCCCGCAATGGGAGCGCGATGGGCTGCCAACCCTTGAAATTGATGGCCAGATTGCCTGGGTGAATGGAATAGGAGTAAGTCGGGATTTCCTGGTGTCGAAGCCTGAAACTGAAAAAGTGATCCCCGTGTTTGGTATAAAAAGGAAATGAACTTGAAATTACGGCTACCGGAGCGGTTATTGTGGCGATGGTTATGTTGTGACCAGGGAGGAAATTTGGTAATCTGTCTTCCCGTCCGGGGAGCCTGTTATTGGCCCTCTAAATCGTACGCTCTCTGAAATCTGTCCAGGTCATGGGGCTTGGAGAGCAATCAAATATTTACTGCCATCACTCAGGTCACCGATGACGAAATACGTATTTATCACAGGCGGAGTTGTTTCTTCATTGGGGAAAGGAATTTCGTCTGCATCCCTGGGATGTATACTTGAAGCGAGGGGCATCAAGGTCACCATGATGAAGCTCGATCCATACATCAATGTCGATCCCGGGACCATGAGCCCGTTTCAACATGGTGAAGTGTTTGTCACTGATGACGGTGCTGAAACCGATCTTGACCTGGGGCACTATGAGCCCTATGTCTCTACCAGGATGGGGAAACGAAATAACTTTACCACCGGGCAAATATACGAGCGGGTCATACGTAAGGAGCGTCGGGGGGATTATCTTGGTGGTACGGTCCAGGTTATTCCCCATATAACGGATGAAATCAAGGCATCCATTCGGGCCGGAGCTGAAGGATCAGATCTCGCAATGGTTGAAATTGGTGGCACTGTAGGCGATATCGAATCGCAGCCATTTCTCGAAGCAATCAGACAAATGCGGGTTGAACTGGGGCGTAGCGAAACCCTGTTTCTGCATCTGACCCTGGTGCCCGAGATAAGCGTTGCGGGTGAAATTAAAACAAAACCAACACAACATTCTGTAAAGGAAATGCGCTCGATCGGAATTCAACCGGATATTTTATTATGCCGGGTGCGTGATTCGCTTCCGGAATCAGCGCGTAAAAAGATAGCGTTGTTTACCAACGTAGAAGAGCGTTCTGTCATTACCGGTGCTGACGTTGACAATATATATCGGATTCCACAGCTGTATGTTGAACAACAGGTAGACCAGATTGTCACCGAGCAATTGCAAATCGACGCTGGTCCACCAGACATGTCAGAATGGGATCGGGTGTTGCTTAACAGTACCGATCCACAACATCAGGTGACCATTGCCATGGTGGGTAAATATGTCAGCCTGACTGAGTCCTACAAGTCTTTGTCCGAGGCTTTGATTCACGCCGGCATCCAAACCCGCTCCCGGGTTAATATCAGGTATATCGATTCCTCCACACTGGAAACTGATGGCACATCAGCACTGGAAGGGGTGGATGCAATTCTGGTGCCGGGCGGGTTTGGTGAACGAGGTATAGAAGGAATGGTACTGGCAGCTGGATATGCGCGACGCCACAAAATACCTTATCTTGGTATTTGTCTCGGTATGCAGGTAGCGACCATTGATTTTGCCCGTAACATTGCCAGTCTTGAGGGGGCTCACAGTACCGAATTCGACAAATCAACCCCGCATCCTGTTATCGCATTAATTACTGAATGGATCAGTGACGAAGGGTTGTTGGAACTACGCGATGAGACTACAGATATGGGAGGGACCATGCGTCTTGGTGCCCAGGATATTCACCTTAAGCAAGGGTCTCGTTATCACCAGATCTACGGTAAAGACGTGATCAGGGAGCGTCACCGGCATCGTTATGAATTCAACAACAACTACATGAAACAGCTTGAAAATGCGGGTCTAGAATTTACCGGCCTGTCGTCGAATGGGCTGGTAGAGGTTATCGAGTTGCCAGATCACCCATGGTTTGTCGCTTGCCAATTTCATCCTGAGTTTACCTCTACACCGCGCAAGGGGCATTTGATGTTTACTGATTTTGTCAGTGCAGCATTGTCACATCAATCGGCTAAAAAGGCCGCCTGATTAACCGTCCAGAGCATTCCATTGAAGTTACTGCACTTTCACGTAGGCAACGATCAGCCGTTTTTTCTCATTGCGGGTCCATGTGTCATCGAGTCAGAATCCATGGCGCTATCCAGTGCCGAATTCCTGCGAAAAGTTACTGACAGACTCGGTATCCCCTTTATCTACAAATCTTCCTTTGATAAAGCAAATCGCACCTCTTCCAGTTCTCATCGTGGACCTGGCAGGGAGCAGGGGTTAAAAATCCTTGCGCGGGTACGAGCAGATACAGGTGTGCCGGTTTTGACCGACGTGCATTCAGTAGCCGACGTTGAGGAGGCGGTTCAATACGTTGACGTTCTGCAGACCCCTGCCTTTTTATGTCGCCAAACGGATCTGATCGAAGCGGTAGGTCGTTGTGGTAAACCATGCAACATCAAAAAAGGACAATTTCTGTCACCGGGGGAAATGCAGTACGTAGTGGACAAAGCAAAAGCAGTTAATGCTGATGCACCAATTATGGTATGTGAACGCGGGACTTCATTCGGTTATAACAATTTGGTGGTCGATATGCGAAGCCTGGCAATCATGCGTGATACTCAATGCCCGGTAGTCTTTGATGCAACCCATTCGGTCCAGCTGCCAGGTGGCGCTGGCGGGAAATCTGACGGCCAACGGGAGTTTATACCCACCCTGGCAAGTGCCGCGGTAGGAGTGGGGGTGGCTGGATTGTTTATGGAAACCCATCCGGATCCGGACAAAGCCTTCAGTGATGGCCCCAATGCGTGGCCATTGGACCAGATGGAGTCGCTGCTCACACGCTTGCAGCAACTCGATGAGGTTGCGAAACAAGCTTATTAATTTACTTTCATAAAAATTCAAATGTCAAATCCAGGCAACTACAAAATTATCAAAGCTGAAGGTCGGGAAATTCTGGATTCCCGGGGTAATCCAACAATACAGGTTGAGGTGGGTCTCGAAAATGGTGTGACTGGAACTGCCTCGGTACCTTCCGGCGCATCTACCGGCACCCTTGAGGCGCTGGAGTTGCGGGATGGGGACAAATCCCGGTATTTTGGCAAAGGCGTACTGACTGCAGTCAACAATGTAAATACCTCCATTAATGATGTCGTTAAAGGACTTGATTGTGTGGATCAACCGTCCGTAGATCAGGCCATGATTGATCTTGATGGCAGTGAAAACAAGGGCAATATTGGTGCCAATGCCATCCTGGGGGTTTCATTGGCCACCGCACATGCTGCGGCACAGGCGATCAATCGTCCGCTCTATCATCATCTCGGCAAATTGTTTGGCAATGAAGAGTTTTGTCTGCCGGTACCACAGATGAACATCATCAATGGTGGTGAGCATGCGGACAATGCCATCGATTTTCAGGAATTTATGATTTTGCCTGTGGGAATGGAGAGTTTTTCTGAAGCATTGCGTTGTGGTGCGGAAATTTTTCATACCCTGAAATCGGTATTGAATCAGAAAAAACTCGCTACCAGTGTTGGTGATGAAGGTGGATTTGCCCCCCAATGCCAGTCTAACGAAGAGGGCATTGGATTGATCATGCAGGCCATAGAAAAAGCCGGCTACCGTCCCGGAGAACAGGTCATGATCGGGCTGGATGCTGCCAGTTCCGAATTTCATCGAGACGGCTTGTATCATTTGAAGGCAGAAGGTTTGGCCCTTGATTCAGCACAGTTTGCCGACTACCTGGAAAACTGGGTCAACAAGTATCCCATCATCAGCATTGAGGATGGCATGGCCGAAGCAGACTGGCAGGGATGGGATATTCTGACCACACGTATTGGCAAGCGTATTCAGCTTACCGGCGATGATTTATTTGTCACCAATACTAAAATATTCAGCCAGGGTATCGAGCGCAATGTGGCTAATTCAATTTTGATCAAACTGAATCAGATTGGCACTCTGACAGAGACGTTTAACGCCATTCAAATGGCTCATGAGGCTGGTTACTGCGCGACGATTTCACATCGGTCCGGAGAAACCGAGGACACCACAATTGCCGATCTTGCGGTGGCTACGGCCGCGGGTCAGATAAAAACCGGTTCGCTATGTCGATCCGAAAGAATTGCAAAATACAACAGATTGCTTAAAATTGAGCAGCAAATGGGAATTCATGCAAATTACCCGGGACTTGATGCATTTTCAAACTTAAAATAAATAGTCCGTTGCCAAAATCAGGCAAAACTCCGGTTATTGAGGAGATTCTTCAGCGGATGAAACCAGCCTCGCTGGTTTTGATCAGTCTGCTGATTGCTCTGCAGTACGCGCTATGGGGCGGCGACAAAAATTTGCTGGATCTCAGGCATCTGAAATCAGCGGTTGACCAAACACGAAATGATAACCTGGAATTTGAGCTACGAAATCAGAAGTTATTGGCCGAGGTCATTGATCTGAAGCAGGGGGGAGAAACTATTGAAACACTGGCGCGTTCGGAACTCGGGTTAATCAAGCCGGATGAAACGTTCTATCAGATTATTGAATAATTATTTTCCATCGCTGACAGAATAGGGAAGAGGAATTCGCTGCAATATGGGTCCATCAGAGCTGCCCAGCGCAAGATCCCCCTGGTAAAATTTGCCGAATGGAATCATTACAGAAGCAATCGTTCCGAGGCCAATTTTAACGGCATCTACAACCGTACCTGATTTCTGATCGTCTCGTTCCTTACTATATATTGCCGCCCCTGGTGCAACTGCCCGGTTGTCCGGTATCCAGGCGCTCATCATGCGCTGTTTGACCTTGCCAAGGTATCGGATGCGGGCAACGATTTCCTGGCCAGGAAAACAACCTTTGGTAAAACTGACTCCGGCAATCAGATCAAGATTAACCTGCTGGGGAATAAAGTTTTCATAAGTGGACATGTACACTTGAGGGATTCCGCTCAATATCTGCCCCAGCTTCCACAAGTCCTGTGTAACCACAGGGAGTCCAGTATCAGTTGCTATTTGTTGTTCAGTTCCTGATTTCGCTATGATCAGCTGCCTGTGTTCATCGATTGTCCAGTGTTCCAGTCCATGATCACTGGTTGCCAATGGACAATTTAGCCCACCGATCAACTGAATATCATTACGCAACTCTATGCTCAGTTTTGAACGCATTTTGTAGAGTTGCAGACGTTTAATCAGGATATCGGCCAGATCTGTGGGTAAAAGCATCTGGAAGCTTTCCCTGTCCCGTAGCAGATAGAAAATGCCGAGAGCGCGACCTTTGGGGTTGCAATAAGCGTTCAGTTGCAACTGTCCGGTACCGATTGTTGCCAGATCGTTAGTAAACTGTCCTTGCAGGAAATCAGCAGCGTCATCTCCGGATAACCTGATACTGGACAAATACGATGCCACACAGAGTGCAGGCGGGACCTCATCGATCGCAGTCAAGCGGGGAACGTCGATGAGTAGCTGATCGAGTGATAGAGGTTTTATCGACATGCTGGAATGGATTTGTGGCAGAATAAGCCGACTGGTTAAAAATCACGGATCAGTTGTCATGCCATTCCTGTTTTAACGGGAGACTGACGAGTATAAGGGCACAAGTTTAAATAACAATGAAAATGAAAGATAAACTACCTGAACCCGCATCATACGATAAATCTGAAGGATGTGTGGCTGAAGATTGCGATATGACTGTTGTCAATAGTGACGCTATAATTGTTGTCGATAACAAAACAAAATCTCCGTCAGCAACGAACTCCATAGCCGGGATCGACAAGGGTTATGGTGCCAGGCAACCAGATGGCGAGCACGGCAAGGAAGTCGGTGGACCTTCTGGTCCTGAGCCTACCCGTTATGGAGATTGGGAAAAAAATGGCCGATGTGTTGATTTCTGATCGATGGAATCAACAATTAAATTTCCACTTCCAGTGGGAAAATTCTTTTATCTGTTTTAGAATGGGCCTGTCTGACAATCAAAAGAGGGAAACTGTTTGAATACACCAATCAGGCCGCTATCACCGCATTTGCAGGTTTATCGGCCGCAGCTGACTTCGATCTTATCCATTTTGCACCGTGCCAGTGGTGTCTTCCTCGCCATGGGTTCAATACTTATTGCCTGGTGGTTGTGGGCGATTATGGCTGGCGGCGGCAGTTATGAACTGGCATTCGGCATTCTCAATTCAATCTTCGGCAAGCTGATTTTGTTCGGATGGACACTGTGTAATTTTTATCATTTGTGCAATGGCATCAGACACTTGTTCTGGGATGCAGGTTATGGCCTCGAAATCGAGCAGACTTATCTTTCGGGTAAAGCCATGTTGGCCTGCACTGTGGCGTTAACCTTGATGGTGTGGCTGATATGAGTTCAGATAATCCGGTTGCCAAGGTAAAAGGCCTCGGCCATTCTGCTCAGGGTTCCCATCACTGGTGGTTACAGCGAGTGACAGCTTTAGCCCTGGTACCGTTGTCCCTCTGGTTTGTTTTTTCTGTCATTGGTCATATTGGTGACACCCATGAAAGTGTCATGGCATGGGTCGCTCAACCAGGGGTTGCATTGTTGCTGGTGTTTTACCTTGGATTTATGTTTTTCCATGCCCAGCTTGGCGTGCAGGAAGTTATCGAGGATTATGTCCATACAGAATCCGTTAAAGTCGTGTCATTAATGCTGATAAAAGGTTTGACCCTGGTGTTTGGTCTGGTTTCAATTTTTGCTGTTTTACGGATCGCATTGTAGATCCGGTGCGAGGGTTGATGGATTTTTTCTGCAAAATGTACTGTCATTTTCCCGTTATTGTTCCATTGGAACAATTATAACTATACAACTATATGGACCTGAAATATCGTGCCTGAATCTTATTCGATAATTGATCATCAATATGATGTGGTGGTGGTGGGCGCTGGCGGTGCAGGTCTGCGAGCCACCTTTGGAATGGCGGTGGAGGGGCTCAGCACCGCATGCATCACAAAACTGTTTCCAACACGCAGTCACACAGTTGCTGCCCAGGGTGGAATGAGCGCGGCGTTAGGTAACAATGGAGAAGATGACTGGCGCTGGCATATGTATGACACGGTCAAGGGGTCTGACTGGCTGGGTGACCAGGATGCTATTGAATATATGTGCCGGGAAGCTGCTGATGCAGTCATTGAGCTTGAGCACTATGGTGTTCCCTTTTCCAGAACCCCGGAGGGCAAGATTTATCAACGTGCATTCGGTGGTATGACCACTCATTTTGGTGAGGGGCAGGCGCAGAGAACCTGCGCCGCCGCCGATCGTACCGGTCATGCAATTCTGCATACCCTGTACCAGCAATCACTCAAACACCAGGCAGAATTTTTTATTGAGTACTTTGCCCTGGATCTCATCATGGAAAATGGAGAGTGTCGAGGTGTTATGGCCTGGGATATGGACAAAGGGGAATTACACCGATTCGCTGCTAAAATAGTAGTACTGGCCACTGGTGGTTATGGTCGCAGTTATTTTTCCTCTACCTCGGCACATAGTTGCACCGGTGACGGTGGTGGAATGGTCTTGCGCGCCGGACTACCGTTGCAGGACATGGAATTTACCCAGTTTCACCCCACCGGAATATATGGCGCGGGTTGCCTGATAACCGAAGGCGCGCGAGGAGAAGGGGGCTATTTGACCAACTCCAAGGGTGAAAGATTTATGGAACGATACGCACCCAATGCCAAGGACCTTGCCTCACGGGATGTGGTCAGCCGGGCGATGACCCAGGAAATTCAGGCCGGTTTGGGAGTGGGTGAGGATTCCGATCACATACATCTGCACCTGGAGCACCTTGGCCCGGAAATTCTGGCGGAGCGATTACCCGGGATTTCTGAATCCGCGAGTATTTTTGCCGGAGTTGATGTCACCCGGGAACCTATTCCTGTAATTCCTACAGTCCATTACAACATGGGGGGTATACCAACCAATATCCATGGTGAAGTTGTTACCCTGAAGGATGGTGATCCGGAAACAATTATTCCCGGTTTGATGGCGATCGGCGAAGCCGCCTGTGTATCCGTGCATGGAGCCAATCGACTCGGATCGAATTCATTGCTCGACATTGTCGTATTTGGACGTGCGGCGGCAATTCAGGCTCGCAAACTGGTTTCTCCCGGCTCTGGTCGGGTACAAATCAAACGCGGTTCAGACGATCATATAATTGATCGGTTTGATCGCATCCGTAACGCCAGCGGGGAATTTCCTACCGCCGAGATTCGACTGGAAATGCAAAAGACCATGCAGAAATACTGTGCGGTGTTCAGAACCGGTGAGATAATGAGCGAAGGAATTGAAAAATTGGGGGAAATATGTGCCCGGTTTAAAGATGTTGGTGTGACCGACCGATCGATGGTGTGGAATACCGATCTTGTTGAAACATTCGAATTAGAGAATTTGCTGGAACAGGCAAAAGTATCGATTTTCGCAGCTGAAAATCGGCAAGAAAGCAGAGGGGCCCATGCGCGGGAG
>CAYOGN010000186.1:0-13007 GCA_964403545.1 uncultured Gammaproteobacteria bacterium | reverse complement strand
AAATTACCCGGTTACGCTGCATCGGATTGATTTGATAGCGTAAAATACACTGCTTACTATATCCCGACCTGTCATAATTTATGGATTTCAAAAAACTCGCCCTCGACTACCACGAATCTTCCCGCCCTGGAAAGACTTCGATTCAGGCCACCAAACCGTTTGACAGTCAACACGATTTGTCTCTAGCTTATACGCCGGGAGTAGCGGGGCCGGTACTGGCAATTGCCAATGATGAGGCCAACGCCTACCGATACACCAACAAAGGCAATCTTGTCGCCATTATTACCGATGGATCAGCGATTCTGGGCCTGGGGAATCTGGGTGCATTAGCGGCTAAGCCGGTAATGGAAGGCAAGGCAATGCTGTTTAAAATGCTGGCTGATATCGATTCGTTTGATCTCGAAGTAGAAGCGCCGAGTACTGAATCTTTTATTGATACGGTAGCGAACATCGCCCCCACATTTGGCGGTATTAATCTGGAAGATATTACCGCCCCCAAGTGCTTTGCCATCGAAGAGGCACTAAAGGAACGGTTAAATATCCCTGTGTTTCACGATGATCAACATGGTACTGCAATTGTTATCTGTTCCGGGCTGCTGAATGCGCTGGAAATTCAGGGTAAAAACCTGGAAGATGTTCGTACTGTAATCCAGGGAGCTGGGGCAGCAGGCATTGCAGCTGCCAAATTGCTGGTCAGTTTGGGTGCCAGGCCTGAAAATGTAATTATGGTGGACAGCAAGGGAGTCATTCACGCTGGTCGTACCGATTTGAATGTTTATAAACAGGCCTTCGCTGTCAGTACTCCAATGCGTACAATCACTGAAGCCCTGATCGACGCGGATGTTCTCATCGGCGTGTCCGGACCCAAAACAATAACCCCTGAAATGGTTGCAAGCATGGCGAACCGGTCTATTGTATTTGCCCTGTCTAACCCGGATCCGGAAATTTACCCTGAGCAGGTACACAAGATCAGCGACCAGATTATAATTGCTACCGGTCGTTCAGACTATCCAAATCAGGTGAACAATTCTCTGGTGTTTCCATTCCTGTTCCGTGCGGCACTTGATGAAAGACTTGAATGTATAGACCAATTTCTGATTAACGCGGCGGTGCGCTGCCTTGCCAGCCTCGCCCATCAACCTGTGCCGGATAAGGTCAGGAAAATTTACCCCAATGAGTCCCTTGATTTCGGACCTGGCTACATCATACCCAAACAATTCGATCCCAGGTTACGTGAGCATATGGTTGGTGGCCTGAAACAGGCAATTAGAGAACGCTAACCTCAGGCGGATATAACCTATAACAGGAATAACCGACGCGAGGCAACGAGAACAGTCAGATCAACCTCAAGGGAGGATGATCTGACGAGATCACAGGACCTAAAACTGATCTTCTTCGGTGGATCCTGTCAATGAAGTGACCGATGAAACACCGCCCTGGATGGTAGTGGTGACATCATCAAAATAACCGGCACCAACCTCCTGTTGGTGAGCAACAAAGGTATAGCCTTGATCTGCGGCGGCAAATTCAGGTTCCTGCACCTGGCTGACATAGTGTTTCATGCCTTCACCCTGAGCATAATCCCGGGATAGCTGGAACATGTTGTACCACATGTTATGAATGCCGGCGAGGGTGATAAACTGATAGGTGTATCCCATTGCGGCCAGCTCATCCTGAAATGACGCAATGGTATTGTCGTCGAGATTTTTCTTCCAGTTAAAAGAGGGTGAACAGTTGTAGGCCAGTAACTGGCCGGGATTGGCGGCTCGAACTGCATCTGCCCACTCTTTGGCAAAGCCAAGATCAGGGGTGCCTGTTTCGCACCAGACCATATCAGCATAAGGTGCATAGGCGACGCCTCTGGCAATGGATTGCTCCAGACCATTTCGAACCCTGAAAAATCCCTCTGATGTTCGTTCACCGGTGAGGAAAGGTTTGTCATGTTCATCATAATCTGATGTGATCAGGTTGGCAGCTTCGGCATCGGTGCGAGCCAGGAGCAGGGTAGGTACACCCATTACGTCACAGGCCAGGCGAGCAGAAACGAGTTTCTGAATTGCTTCCTCGGTTGGAATCAACACCTTGCCGCCCATATGACCACATTTTTTAACCGCAGCCAACTGGTCTTCAAAGTGAACACCACCGGCTCCGGCGACCACCATATTTTTGGTCAACTCAAATGCATTGAGTACGCCACCAAATCCAGCCTCGGCATCGGCAACGATGGGCAGAAAATAATCGATATAACCTTCACCGCCGGGCTCGATGCCACGTTGCCATTGTATTTGGTCCGCACGGGCAAAAGAGTTGTTGATCCGTCGTACCACCGTGGGCACCGAATCGTACGCGTAAAGAGACTGATCCGGATACATGGTCTCAGAGCTGTTATTGTCTGCTGCTACCTGCCAGCCGGACAGATATATCGCCTCAATTCCGGCTTTGGCCTGCTGCACAGCCTGACCTGCAGTCAATGCACCGAGACAGTTAACATAACCCTTTTTTGCCGATCCATTAATCAGATCAAACAGTTTCTCTGCACCATGGCGGGCATAGGTCAATTCCGGCTGGACTGATCCACGCAGTCTGACTACATCTTCAGCAGAATATCTACGCTGGATATGTGTCCAACGCGGATTCTCCACCCACTCCTTTTCCAACGCGGATATCTGATCTGCCCGATTCATATTTCTGCTCATGTAGCTACCCTGGATAATGTAAAATTTGAGCTGCGATCATCTGGTAACGGTACGCCGTATACAACCTTATTAAGTATAGTAATTTCAATTTGAAGGATTAAAAAATCGAATAGTAAAAAGGGTAATATACTGAATTTTAAATGAAAGATTAATACAGATTATTAGCAGTAAACATTAATAAACAGTCATAACTAACTAATAAATATATGAATAGTAAAGAATGTCATACCGTGGCATGCCTTGTACTGGAAGAATTTAATGCATTCTATAATGTTTTTAAGCAAATTCCTGATCTTGCAAAAATCGCGTTCGAACAACGGGATCATAAAAAATCTTTACAACTGAGCAGTCAGCGAATTCAGCTTTACAGTATCAGTATCCAGCAACTCGGAGTTCTGATCAAACAGACTCACAGTGAACTGGCAGCAGAGGAGCGCCACTGGGATCCGGTTGAACAGTCCTTTCAATGGATGGTTTCGGGTGACTATTCGGCAGACCTTGCGATGGCATATCTGCATTCTATCAGGCGCAATATTTATGCCGGAGAGTGGCGGGTTGCTGATTATGCCAGCGAGCGAGATAAATATGTCATCGATGAACTGGTAACCCATCACATTGATCGTTACACCATACGCGGGCAAATGGATGGCAAAACCATCACTAAAATTCTCCAACGTGAAAATATAGCAACGCCGTACCGGAATATTGGTCATGACGCCAGTCAAATCCTTGAGAGAATGCAACGCAATATTGATCTGAATCGGCGACTGGAAGAGAAAGAATTAACCATTGAGATGTATCAGGCAGGCTTTTACCGCAATCGGGGTGCCTACCTCGTCGGGCGGTTCAGATTTGGTGAGGAATCATACCGGCCATTTATTATCGCCCTACTGAACAGTGAGCAGGGGATATATGTTGACGCGTTGATTACCAGCCTCACTTATGCGCATAACATGTTCAGCTCTACGCTGGCCAATTTTCATGTGACGAATAACTACTACCACGATCTCTGCAGGTTTCTATGGAGTATCATGCCAATGCGCCCTCTGGGGCTGCACTATTCAACTGTCGGTTACAATCACCTGGGCAAGGTGGCGGTAATGAATGAACTGGAAGCTGAACATCAACAAAATGAAGAATCGATGCAGCTGGCACCGGGAACCCCGGGTACCGTAGCGATTGGATTTTGCATGGAAAATTCCGCCTATGTTCTGAAAGTCGTCCGTAATACGCCGACCAGCAACTATAAATGGGGCAAGTTCGACGGCATTGAATCAGTACTTGAAAAATACACCAAAGTACATGAAATCAATCGCACTGACAGCATGCTGGACAGTATAATTTATAATAATTTGCGATTACCTGCCGCCAGGTTTGACTCGGATCTTGCCGAATTGCTACTGACCTTCGCCAGTGAAAGCGTACATCAGGATCAGGATGATCTGGTATTTAAAAACCTGATCGTTCAGCGGAAAATGACACCGTTGCCGATATACCTGGAAAATGCCACCACGAAACAGGCTGAGACCGTCATCACTAATCTTGGTTACTGTATCAAAAACAATGCAGCAG
Source organism: uncultured Gammaproteobacteria bacterium (assembly GCA_964403545.1). Taxonomy (GTDB): domain Bacteria; phylum Pseudomonadota; class Gammaproteobacteria; order Arenicellales; family Poriferihabitantaceae; genus VYFG01. The sequence goes on along the minus strand of CAYOGN010000186.1, from coordinate 8,739 downwards.
GCAATATATTTAACCGCGATCTGGATGCACGCAACTACGGTGTATCGTCCTATCATAAAGTTTATCTGTTTGATTATGATGCCCTGGAAAAACTTACCGATGTAAAAGTACGGACCAATACGGAACGATTTGACGGTGAAGAAGATATACCGGATTGGTACTTCGAGGATGGCATCATATTTCTTCCCGAAGAGCTCACAACAGGGCTATGCCTGCCATATCGTGAGTTGAGGAAATTATTTTTAGAGAAGCACCAGGAACTTCATACTACTCAGTATTGGGAAACAATTCAGGAAGAATTGTCCGAGGGCAGGGTACCGAGTGTCAGTGTATATCCTGATACTGAGCGATTAGTTCAGTAAACGATGGATTTTGGCCCCTGGAATCCCGGAATACAGTCCCAATTGCCCCGAGAGATACTCCCTTTCTCGACAATTCTAGACCCAGGAAATATATTTCAGCCGTTTTCGGAAGTGGAGGAGTTGGGTAAATTTACCGGCCTCGCCAGAGAAGATATTGTCGCCTTCAGACCCCAGCGTTTGGCAGTGCATGAATTATTAATTCGTATTTCTGCCAACTATGCGGTTTCCGATGGAAATCAGTATCAGGATCTTGGGTTTAACTTTCGAAATATGGCCCAGACGCTGCTGGATAAATACATACGCCCGAATATGCAGGAGGTGGTGGATTGCTACGAAATATTGAGAGAACAATGTTGTTGGAAAATTGAAAGTGAACTGGAATCAACCGTATTTGCGCCACTACCGGCCATCAGTCGTAAAAAAACATGGTGGCAAAAACTGTCAAAAAGCCCGGTAAAACCAAAGCAATCCATAGATCCCCAGATTCGTGAATCAGAAATTCTGAAAAATTGGCAACTGCAGGCAAGCAAAACGGGTTGTGAGCCATTGCAACAATCCGTGTATTTTCAATTGAACCGAATAGTCGGTTCGATCATGATCTGTCATGGTCGAATTCGCGGCGAAAAAAAAATGCTGGCCGCGTTGGTGACAAGCCAGGTATGTAACAGTTATGGTAGCCACCTGATCGGCGAACTGATTGAACCCATGATCGGTACTGGTGCCAAAACGGAAGGGTACAGTCGACTGCCGACGCAATCGAATCCGGTGATCATGAACGTCAAGGGCTCGTCTGCGGCCGGTAAAAGCACACTCAGGCCCCTGCAACACCAGTTAGTTTGTGATCTTGATCTGCGTTGGGAGGATTTTGCGTTGATCAGTCCTGACATCTGGCGTAAATTTTTACTCGACTATGATTCACTGGGAGACGGCTATAAATATGCGGGTACCTGTAGCGGCCATGAATTAAAAATTGTTGATCAAAAACTCGACGCCTATATGGCCGACAAGGGCAAAAATAATGCTGTACCGCATTTGATCATAGATCGTTTTCGATTTGACAGTTTTACCGAGAAGTCTGGTCGGGAAGGCAGTAATTTATTGACCCGATTTGGCGCAAAGGTGTATCTGTATTATATGATTACACCGCCTGATGCCACCGTTGAACGGGCCTGGAAGCGTGGTCTCCAGGTAGGTCGTTATAAGGCAGTTGATGATTTGCTGGACCACAATGTAGAGGCTTTCACAGGTATGCCCAGGATATTTTTTACCTGGGCGCTGGACAAGGAAAAAGACGTTCATTATGAGTTTCTTGATAACAGCGTCAAACTCGGCGAACGACCCCGAACAGTAGCATTTGGTAGTAACGGTTCACTTAGCATTCTGGATGCAGATCGTTTGATGGATATTGACCGATTCCAAAAAATAAATGTCAAAGCCAAATCGCCTGAGGCTGTATATCCCACTGGAGAATCCATGACTGCCGAGCGCAACATTAACTTTATAGTAGACTGTATAAAGCGCTTACATCATGTTGAAATTGTTGATTTTTCCAATGGCGGAATTGCGATGCGCATTCATGAGGGAGAATTGCTCGAGTGGGAACCAGAAACTTTGAACAGGGCTGTTTCAGATGCATCCATACGAGCTGCACTGCTCAATATTTTTTCAAGTAGTGCAGACAGGCGGGTAAATGAAATCTCTGCCCCTGATTACATCGAATATACCCATCATCATACCCTTGGCCAGTACGGGCAATAATTCCCGGTGATCACCATGCCATCAGGACCCGGCAAAGATAAAGTTTTAAACTGTTGGTGAAACCTCGGGCACACCCCGGAAACTGGTAAATCAAGATTCGGTAAATGTGTTTTCGAGCACGCCGACACCGGCAATGCTGACGCGTACAAGCCAGTCTTCTTTCATTGCACCAGCACCTACCGAGGTACCACAGGAGATAATATCACCCGGGTCCAGAGTCATATCAAATGACAGTTTACTGACGATCTCTGAAGGCGAATAGATCATGTCACTAACCGGATAATTCTGTCGTTCCTGAATCTCATTACCGTTCTCCAGGAAAGTCTTGACCACAAGATTCTGCGGATCGATATCGGTAGCAATACCGGGCCCAAAAACTCCGAATCCATCAAAACACTTGGCTCTGGTCCAATGAGCAAAAGTTTCTTCGTTGAAAAGATATTCAATGGCAGTGGCATCATTTACGCAGGTATAGCCAAAAATATTATCTCTGACATTCGCCGTCGCTACGTTTTTGCAGGTTTTGCCTATTACAATACCAAGTTCACCCTCGAACAGGATCTTGCCCGAACAAATTGCCGGTTTTCTGATTATTGAATTGGTCGCTGCGTAGGTGTTAGGTGTTTTGACAAAGTACCAGGGATGCTCTGGCCGTGGTAATCCTGTTTTTATTGAGGTGGCGTGAAAATTATTCCACAATGCCAATATCTTTCCCGGCATGCACGGAGTCATCAGTTTCACCTGATCAAGCTCCACTGTTTCATTACCAGGAAAATTATTACCGAACAATTCCCCCTGAAAAATGGTAATTGTTGTACCTGACAATGTGCCAAATTTAATTTTTCCTTGGTGCTCAAGTCTTACCCAGGTTGTCATAATGCCGCCTTTCGTGGTTATAAACGGGGGAGTTTGTGAATTAAAAATTTGATCTTTAAAATCCCGCCACAAGTTATCATCAAAATACAATATTGTGTACCGTATATGGAAGTGATACTCTTATTTTGCGATCGAAATTCGGATAAATTAATTAATGAACATTCATGAGTATCAGGCAAAGGAGCTCCTTGGCCAATTTGGTGTCACCGTACCCCGTGGCAAAATTGCATTCACAGTAGATGAGGCGATTCAGGCCGGCAAAGAACTGGGCGGACCTGTGTGGGTGGTAAAGGCACAGATTCATGCCGGTGGTCGAGGAAAGGGGGGCGGGGTAAAGGTTGTCGATAGCAAAGAAAAACTCCAGCAAGCCGCAGCTTCAATACTCGGTATGCAGTTAATTACCCATCAGACGGGCCCCGAGGGGAAGGAGGTGAAGCGGCTGTATATAGAAGAAGGCTGTGATATAGCTCGGGAACTGTACCTTGGGCTTCTCATTGATCGGGCCACCAGCCGCATCACTATTATTGCCTCTACCGAAGGTGGCATGGATATTGAGCAGGTTGCTGCAGAAACACCTGAAAAAATTATCAGTGTGATCATTGATCCGGTAACTGGCTTGCAACCGTTCCATGCGCGGAGGCTTGCATTTGGTCTTGGCCTTGAAGGAAAGCAAATCAAATCAGCGGTCAAATTTCTCTCGGCGATGTACGAATCTTTTGTCGAGCTGGATGCCAGTATGGTGGAAATTAATCCGCTCGTGGTTAAGGGCGATGGAGATTTAATTGCTCTTGATGCCAAAATGAACTTCGATAGCAATGCACTCTATCGTCATCCGGACATTGTCGCATTACGCGACGAAGATGAAGAAGATTCCGCTGAGTTGGAAGCCAGCAAACATGAACTCAGTTACATCAAACTGGATGGCTCAATTGGTTGCATGGTAAATGGTGCAGGGCTTGCTATGGCTACAATGGATATTATCCAGCTTTATGGTAGTTCACCGGCAAATTTTCTGGATGTAGGCGGTGGCGCGACCGCAGAAAGAGTGACAGCAGCTTTTAAAATCATCCTCTCTGATGAAAATGTCAAGGGAATACTGGTCAATATTTTTGGTGGTATTATGCGTTGCGATGTCATTGCCGAGGGAATCGTAGTGGCGGCCAGGGAAGTTGATCTTGATGTTCCCCTGGTAGTGCGACTGGAAGGCACCAACGTTGATCTGGGCAAGAAGATACTCGCTGATTCCGGATTGCCAATATTATCTGCAGACAACCTGGCGGATGCGGCCGAGAAAGCGGTCAACGCAGTAAAGGAGGCGGCATAATGTCAGTTCTTATCAATAAGAATACCAGGGTAATTTGCCAGGGATTTACCGGTTCCACCGCAACATTTCATAGCGAACAGGCCATCGCCTATGGTACCAACATGGTTGGTGGTGTTACCCCGGGCAAGGGTGGAGTTACCCACTTGGGCCTGCCAGTTTTTGATACCGTGGTGGATGCTATGGAGAGTACCGGTGCCACCGCATCGGTTATTTATGTGCCACCTCCATTTGCAGCTGATGCCATTATGGAGGCAATCGATGTAGAGATTCCCCTGATCGTCTGTATTACGGAGGGCGTCCCGGTACTGGACATGGTCAGAGTCAAGCGACTGCTGGAAGGCTCCAAAAGTCGCCTGGTAGGGCCCAATTGTCCGGGTGTGATTACCCCGGATGAATGCAAGATCGGGATAATGCCGGGACATATTCACAAAAAAGGTAGCGTCGGTATAGTTTCACGATCCGGAACCCTGACTTACGAAGCGGTAGCACAAACTACTGCCACCGGAATGGGACAGAGCAGTTGTATAGGCATTGGTGGTGATCCGATTAACGGAACAAATTTTATTGACTGTCTGGAATTGTTTCTGAACGACCCGGAGACCGAATCCATCATTATGATTGGAGAAATCGGAGGCACGGCGGAAGAAGAAGCGGCAGACTATATCAGCCATCACCGGGTTAAAAAGCCGGTATGCGGATTTATTGCCGGAGTGACAGCTCCGCCCGGTCGACGTATGGGTCATGCCGGGGCCATAATCGCTGGTGGAAAAGGCAGTGCCGGGGATAAAATTGAAGCATTTAAATCCGCCGGAATTGCGGTTGCTGACTCTCCCGCATCCCTCGGAACTACACTACGAGGCATCGTTAAGTAGATAAACCGGGAGATCATGGCCTTGCTCCAATTTGGTCAGATCAAGCCGGGTAAAAATAACCATTAGCAAAACTGCCTTCAGTCACCGTCGGTGAAGGGATAGTTCGCGCCGCAATAATGAGTGATAAAAACAGTTCTATCGGGTAAAACAGGTTCGTCGAGAGTATTACAGGAAATCATAATACTCGCTGATTAGTAGACATTTTGCAGGAATACAATGATGGGTGTGGGTTCAGACATCGTACAAAAACGCGGACATCCCGGAAGTAGCGGCAAAAAAACCCGGGGGCGACCCAAAGGCCGACAGGTTGCGCCGCAGGCGCTTGTGGAAATTGTACAATTAATTGGCCAATCTACACGCCGTGACCTGCTGATTGAGTATTTGCATCAGATCCAGGATAAATGGGGATTTCTGTCATCGGATCATCTGACAGCATTAGCTGACCATATGCGCCTCGCTTTGACGGAGGTCTACGAGGTGGCAACTTTCTATGCTCACTTCGATATTGTCAGAGATGACGAACCCAGGCCACCCGAAGTCACTATTCGCGTCTGTGACAGTATTTCCTGCCAACTCGCAGGATCGGAAAAGTTGCTCGAAGAACTACATCTGTCCCTGGACAATACTGTACGCGTTATCCGTGCACCCTGTATGGGGCGTTGTGATATGGCGCCAGTTGCCGAAGTTGGTCATAACCACGTCTGTCATGCCAATGCCGCTAAATTGCTCGACGCTGCAGGCAACGGAAATATTCATCCAGCGATTCCGGATTATTCTGACTTCGGTGATTATCAGTCAGGGGGTGGGTACCAATTATTGACATCCTGCCTGGCCGGGGATCGTACACCTGGCCAGATCATTGAAACGCTGAGCAAATCATCATTGTCGGGACTTGGTGGCGCGGGATTTCCTGCGGGCCGGAAATGGGACATTGTGCGTGCTTTTGAAGGTCCACGGTTAATGGCAGTAAATGGCGATGAAGGCGAACCGGGAACATTTAAAGACCGGTTTTATATGGAAACGGATCCTCATCGATTCATCGAAGGAATGCTCATTGCCGCATGGGCGGTGAATGTTGAAACCTGTTTCATTTATATTCGCGATGAATATCCTGCTATTTTAAGGATACTGCATACTGAACTGGAAAAGGTCAGGGCAACCGGCCTTTCCCGGCATGTAAGAATTGAGGTGCGCCGTGGTGCCGGGGCCTATATTTGCGGTGAAGAGTCTTCAATGATTGAGTCCATTGAGGGTAAGAGAGGGCTGCCGCGAAACCGGCCGCCGTATGTTGCCGAAGTGGGAATATTTGGCCATCCCACGCTGGTGAATAATCTGGAAACACTATACTGGGTCAGGGATATCGTGGAAAAAGGTCCAGCCTGGTTTTCCGGTGCAGGAACAAATGGCCGTAAAGGCTGGAGATCTTATTCAGTTTCCGGCCGGGTTAACAACCCGGGGATGAAACTGGCGCCGGCAGGAACCACTGTAAACGACCTGGTTGAAAACTACTGCGGTGGAATGGTTGATGGCCATCAATTTAAAGCCTATCTGCCTGGCGGTGCTTCTGGCGGAATTCTGCCTGCCAGGCTCGGTGATGTTCCACTGGATTTTGGTACTTTACAGGAGTATGGCTGCTTTATCGGTTCAGCCGCGGTAGTCATTTTCAGCGATCAGGACAACATGAAGGATGTTGCGCTTAACTTAATGCGGTTTTTTGAGGATGAAAGTTGTGGCCAGTGTACGCCCTGCAGGGTAGGGACAGAAAAAGCTGTGAAATTAATGGTTAAGCCGACATGGGACACTGGATTACTTGATGAACTCGGCAGGGTGATGACCGACGCTTCAATTTGCGGCCTTGGACAGGCCGCGGGAAATCCGATATTCAGTGTGCTTAAGTACTTTAAAGAGGATTTATAAGTGACTGAAAATATTAAATTTATTTTAAACGGATCAGAAGTCGAAGCAACCCGGGATCAGACCATCTGGCAAGTTGCGAAAGAGCAGGATATTGATATTCCTCACCTCTGCTATGCAGCAAAGCCGGATTATCGCGCGGATGGCAATTGCCGGGCCTGTATGGTTGAAATTGAAGGTGAGCGGGTACTGGCCGCTTCTTGTCTGCGCAAACCCAGCGCCGGCATGAAGGTGACAACGGATAACGCCAGGGCCAAAACCGCGCAGAAACTGGTAATGGAGTTGTTACTCACCGATCAACCAGAGCGCGAAATAGCGCACGACCAGAATTCCAGATTGTGGCGCTGGGCCGACCATTTGAATGTCACTGACAGTCGTTTCGATTGCCGCTCCACACCGGTAGCTGATTCCAGTCATCCTGCGATGCGGGTCGCTCTTGATGCCTGCATCCAGTGCAATCTGTGTGTCCGTGCCTGTCGTGAAGTTCAGGTCAATGATGTAATCGGCATGGCGCATCGCGGCACTCATGCAAAAATCGTATTTGATTTTGATGACCCCATGGGTAACAGCACTTGTGTGGCTTGTGGTGAATGCGTCCAGGTTTGTCCTACCGGTGCACTGATGGAATCCAGCCTGGTGAATGAAGACGGGGTCGGTAAGCAGGACACTTTCACCGAAGTTGAAAGTGTCTGCCCTTACTGCGGGGTTGGTTGCCAACTAACTTACCAGATAAAACATAATGAAATTGTCGCTGTCCAGGGGCGAGATGGTCCGGCAAACAGAAACCGATTGTGTGTTAAAGGACGCTTTGGATTCGATTACGTCAAACATCCGCATCGGTTAACCACACCACTGATTCGCAAACCGGGAGTGGCGAAAACAGGAGATATGGATATTGACCCGGCCGATCCATTGTCCCATTTTCGTGAAGCCAGTTGGCAGGAAGCCCTGGACGCAGCAGGTCATGGGCTGAAAAAAATTCGTGATGCCAGAGGAGGTTCCGCACTGGCAGGATTTGGTTCCGCAAAATGTTCCAACGAAGAAGCCTATATGTTCCAGAAGCTGGTGCGCACCGGATTTGGGTCCAATAATGTCGATCACTGTACTCGACTTTGTCACGCATCATCAGTAGCGGCATTGCTGGAAGGTGTTGGTTCGGGTGCAGTGTCTGCACCGTTCAACGCGGTGAAAGATTCGGATTGTATTCTTATTATCGGTTCCAATGCGGTGGAAAACCATCCCGTTGCTGCGACCTTTTTTAAACAGGCGGCAAAACGTGCCTGCCTGATTGTGATGGATCCAAGAGGAACGGCACTGAAACGTCACGCGACCCATATGCTGCAGTTTAAACCGGGTGCCGACGTTTCGATGCTGAATGCCCTCCTCAACGTAATCATCACAGAAAATCTGTATAACAGCGATTTTGTTGCCCGGCATACCGAGGGCTTCGATAACCTTAAACATCACATAGCGGCTTTTACTCCCGAAGCTATGGCGCCAATTTGCGGTATTGATGCAGAATTGCTACGTACCGTGGCACGTAAATTTGCTACTGCTCCATCGTCTATTATTTTTTGGGGTATGGGAATATCCCAGCATGTCCATGGAACCGACAATGCACGTTGCCTTATCG